>JAZRNH010000044.1:0-2240 GCA_045648025.1 Clostridia bacterium | reverse complement strand
CAAAGATATTTCAAACGGCATACTTTCAGCTGATGATAAAAATTTTGACGAAATATTAGAAGCAGTTGGCGAACTTTTAAAAACCGACAAACTTGCGATTTCAAAACTTCAAAAGCAACAATTTTCAAAACCAGAATTGTTGAAGACAATTGTTTCAAGATATTATGAAATCAATGACAAAAACAACAAAACTGAAGTTGCAGCCTTTTTGAAATTCATTGACGAAAAACACACAGAATATAAAAAAGATATGGAGTAATCCATATCTTTTTTCTTTTATTTTAATGTTGGGTTTTTGTCATCAAACAAATTCCAACTTTCTTCATCATAATTTTCTTTCACAAAATCCCAAATATCTTCCATCGAAGCCACCGTTCCCGTTTTGTTTATTGTTCCATCAGTTTCAGCTGTAACTTCTTGTCCGTTATATCTAAAGCAGTTTACAATCCCAACTGTTTTTGAATCATTAACAAAACCAATTAAGCCTCCAGCATATGAATCACTGCTAGAATAATAAATTCTTGGTTTAGCATTTGCAACTATATTTCCACATGAATAACAATTTTCAAATATTATTTCATCTGAATCAATATAACCAGCCAAACCTCCAGCATATGCATAATTAAAATCTGTTGAATCATATGATCTTGACTTTGCTGTAAAATCTCCAATTGTATAACAGTTGGTTATTGTTGCCAATGAAGAAGAATAAAAATAACCAACCAAACCTCCTACATATGCATTTCCACTACCCACTTTAGAATATGAATCCACCATAATATCAGCAGAAATATAACAATTAACCATTGTTAATTTTTCATAAATATATCCAACCAAACCTCCAGCATATGCATAAGTTCCCAATCCATCTTTACTATATGCTTGAACAAATCCGACATTATAACTATTTATTATTGATAATTGCATATAAGAATAACCAACCAAACCTCCAGCATATGCATAACAAGAACATATATCTGCCCTACTTGTTGCTTTTGAATATATTTCTCCATCAAAATAACAATTTGTAATTATTGTATCATTTTGAACATAACCAACCAAACCTCCAGCATATGCTGAACCAGTTGACTCAACTGACACATTGCCTTCTGCATAACACTTTGTTATGCTTGAATTTTGCAAACATGACACAAATCCACCGCCATAAGCAAGTGATTTTCCTTTTGAAACAACATTACCTGTTGAATAACAATTTAAAAAAATTACATCGTTGGCATATGCCGAAAAACCACCTGCATATGAAGTTGATTTTTCATTAGACACATCTATCACAACTTCACCAGTTGAATAACAATTTTCAAAACAAATATCTGCAGGGTTTACTTTTGCAATAAAACCACCTGCATAATTTTTTGAACTTACTGTTTCTATGTTTGTTGCTAAAGCAGAAACCTTTCCTGATGCTGAACAATTTGTTATTATAAATTTATCATTGCTAGAATTGTCAACTATCAAGCCACCCGCATAAGCGGCTGTACCATTATTATTCACACCGTAGTAATGATGTGCAATTGCAGTCACATCACCCGCAGCTGAACAATTTGTTATTTCGCCTCCACTAATTCTTGAAACTAAACCACCTGCAGAAGCAGAACCAACGACTGCCTTCGCAGTAATATCTACATTTGCATGACAATTTATTAGATTAGAACCAACTGAAACAAGTCCACCCACATAAGTATTTGAGCTTTGTGTGGTGATTTCACCAGTTACACAACAATTTGATATAGTAACAAATGAATAAGCATAAGCAGCCAAGCCCCCCACATCTGTATCAACATCTGAATCTTGAAAGTCACACTTGATAACAAAATTTTCAAGGCTCAAATTCTTTACTGTTGAATATTCAATTCTTTGAATAAATCCACACTCTACTTTTGGCTGAGTGATTTTATAATTTGAAATAACAAAGCCTCTTCCATCAAACAAGCTGTTTTTGAGACTTCTAATAGGTGTCCATTCTTCTCCACCTAAATCAATATTGCCAAGCAAAACAATAACTTTATTGTGAAGATCTCTAAGTCCTGAATTTCCACCTTCGCAAAATTTTTTAAACTGGTTAACATCTGCTGTTGCTATTGAATTTTTAACGAAAACTTTTTTATAGCCCTTGCCTTCAAATTGACAAATTGACTCACCATTTGCATTTGTGTAGGTTGTGCCAGACTCATCATAAATTTCATATTTTTCTTTGAGTGTGAAATTTTGATTTATGCCTA
>JAZRNH010000043.1:0-48013 GCA_045648025.1 Clostridia bacterium | reverse complement strand
TTGTTAATGGAAAAAAATATAATATCAATTTTGATTATTTTAACAGCAAGTTGTTTAACTATATCAAATCAAGCAAAAGAGGAAGCGAATTTTTAAATTCATATTCTGTTGGAAATAAAAAGTCAATTTCAAACTTTGCAGAGTTCAATAGATTTTTAATACAAAGAGCAGATAGTCCATTTTTTGTAAATGATGATGAGTTTTGGCCAACAGTGAGTCAAATTTCTGATTTTGCAAAACAGGTTGGAGGAGTTGCAATTTTGGCACACCCTTACGGCTATGGAAATTTAGAAGTTTCACCAATTCAACTTATGAAGGAAGCAGTTGCTGCTGGAGTTGATGGAATTGAATGTATGCATGGTTTTAATGAACCTGACGAGGTTGAAAAGATTTATAAGTTTTGCTATGAAAATGATTTATTAATCACTGCAGGAAGTGATACTCACGATTTTTATTCATTGCAAGGAAACCTAACTGAATTTGGAAGGTTTCCAAGTCAAGGTGTTAAATCAAAGTTTGAAAATAATCAATTAGAAGATGCAAAAATTAGCACCTATAATTTGCATTATTTTGGAACAGGTGCTTGGAGAGGTGAAAAATTATTTGATGTTGACAATGGTTTATATTTTCAAAAATAAAAACACTCATTTTAGTTGAGTGTTTTTTTTATTTATGCAATGTTTGAGTGGTTGGTTTAAATGCTTTTTTTGAAAGCAAAAATTGACAGACAGTTGCAGAGATTATTCCACTAATCACATTAAACAAAATGTCGGTGAGTTCAGTGTATCTGTTAACTGGAAGAATAAATTGAATTAGTTCAATTGTAAGGCTCAAACATAAAGATAATATTATTGTTTTTGCAAATTGATTTTTTTCGGCAAACACAAAAACAATAAAGCCTAGTGGAAAGAACATTGATATATTGATTAAAATATTGTCAAAGTCAAAATCATAAAGCAAGAAATCAATGTCAAACCAATTGTTTGAATAATCAAAATCAATGGTTGTTTTTGAAGAGGTTATGCTAATTTCACAAGTTGTTCCAATAAACAGACAAACAAAGTAGATTGCAGCAAAAACAATGGTGGTTATTTTTAGTGCCTTTTGATGATTTTTTAAAATAAAAATCAACAAAACAGGAAGAACCGCCATTAAAATAAATGCAAAAATAAAAACTAATATTGTGTTCATATACAATGGTTATTATATGGCAGATGACGGTTTTTAGTCAAAAGTTTTATATAAAAAAAGAAATTTTGAAAATTTTAAAAAAAAGTTGTCAAAAAAATATTGACGAATATGGTTTTCGTGGTATCATTATATTATATACAAAAATTTGAAGGGACGAATATGAAGGTTAATTTTTCTAATTTCTCATATTATTACTACTGCATATAAGGCTATATGTAGAATTTTTGTTTGAAAGTATAATTATTCTGTCATATAGCAATTAGCTTATGGCAGTTTTTTTTATTTATTCTGCCATAAAATTGTGGCAGAATTTTTTTATTTAGAAAAACCGTTTATTTTTGGAGAAAAATATGATACAATTGTTCGTGATGACTAAAAACTATGCCCTTTGGGGCGGATTATTTTAAATTTTAGAAGAAAACAAAAATATAATTTAAGAGGATATAGTTATGACAAAGGTAGATAAGAATTTATATAATGAACTTAAAGAAAGAGGTCTTTTATATCAATGCACAGATGAAGAAGCTTTGAAAAAGGCTCTTGAATCTGGTGAGCCAATCACTCTTTATGAAGGAACAGATCCAACCGCAGACAGTTTGCATATTGGTCACTGTGTGCCATACACAATCTTAAGAAGATTTCAAAAGGCTGGTCACAAGGTTTTGGTTTTAATGGGTGGAGCAACTGCAAGTATTGGTGATCCATCAGGCAAAACTGAAATGAGAAAGATGCTTTCATATGAAGAAGTTCAATCAAACATTGAAAAAATCAAAAGCACACTTTCAATTTTCTTAGACTTTGAAGGTGAAAACCCAGCAATTATTGTTAACAATGCTGACTGGTTTAAAAACTTAAACTACATTGATTTTATGAGAGAAATTGGTGTTCACTTTAACATCAACAAAATGCTTTCAAATGAAATTTATGCAAACAGAATCAAAGAAGGTGGTCTCACACTTTTTGAACTTGGTTATATGCCAATGCAAGCTTATGACTTTGTTCACCTTGCAAAAGAATATGGTTGCACACTTCAATATGGTGGTGCTGATCAATGGGGAAACATTGCAGCAGGTGTTGAACTTCAAAGAAAACTTAACTTTGTTAATGGAACAGACAAAACTATTATTGGTGCAACAAACCCACTTCTTTTGACTCCAGAAGGCAAAAAGATGGGCAAAACAGAAAAGGGTGCTATTTGGCTTGATAAAGATAAAATTTCTGCTTATGATTTCTATCAAGGAATCTATCAAACACCAGATGCTTGTGTTAGAATGATGTTTGCACTTTTCACTGATGTTCCAATGAAAGAAATTGATGAACTTATCAATGAAAATATTGTTACTGCAAAAAAGAGACTTTGCTATGAAATTACCAAATTCGTTAGAGGCGAAGAAGATGCAATTCTCGCTAGAAATATGAGTGAAAATCTTTTCACTGATGGTGGAAACGATGCTCCAGAATTTGAACTTGCAGAAGCTGAACTTGGTGACGGCATTAGCATTTTGGATCTTCTTGTTAAAACAAAACTCTGCTCAAGCAAGGGTGAATCAAGAAAAATGATTGACAACGGTGGAATTTCAGCAAAAGGTGAAAAAGTTTCTGATGTGAACTTGGTTATCACAAAAGCAGACTTTGATGACAACAAATCACTTTTGCTCAAAAAAGGCAAAAAGACATTTGTTAAAGTTGTTTTAAAATAATAAAAAACCACCAACAGGTGGTTTTTTTGTTTGATTAAATAATAAATTTCGTTAAAATAAAAACAAGAGGTGTTTTATGGCTAATTTAAAAACAATGTTCTTTGAACATATTGCAAACTATTTGAATCATGAAGATATGAATAATATGATGGCTGGAGCAGAGGGCGATTATCTCAAAGTTCTTGCCGCAAACATTAGTGCTTGTTTGCACGAAGACTGGAAACAAAATCTTATTCGTGAAAAAGGACCAGAATATCAACACTTTAGACCAGTGAAAGATGCTGAACTTGAAAAAGATATTTTAGAAAATCCAGATAAATATTTATCACAAAAAAGTGAAGATGGCAAAAATCTTTACAAAATTGTTGAAAAGAAAAATGAAGATGGAACTATAACAAAAGCGGCACAATTTGACCTTATTAGAGTGGAATATCAAAACTTGTCAAAAAAGTGGCAACTTGCAAACTATGATGCAGCACAATTTGCACTTTGTATGGTTAAAACTGCCATTGAAAAAGGTGCTTTTCAAGGTGACAAAAAACAAACTTTTCAAGAAATTGAAATGATGTCACACGATGTTCATATTGAATGGATGCAAAGAGAAAAAGACTGGGCAGATGTTAGACTTTTGGTTCCTTATGAACAACTTATTGTTTCAACAGAAGGTCACAATGAAAAAGATAAAGACAGAGCACATGTTTTGGCGGTAACCAATGAGTTGACTTTTAAACCAAACATTTTAGACCGAAACAGAACCATTGTTGAAAGAGTTATTGAAGTGTTGTTTAAAGATAAAGGTGCAAATGGTTCACTTACTCCTGAAATTATGAAAAAAGTTGAAGAGGCAACTGAACTTATTGGGGAACAAAACAAAGCTGATTATCAAAGATGTTCAGCTTTTAAAGAAACTGTTAAAAAGCAAACAGTTGCTGCACTTAAAGGAAAGTCAGTTCTTGGATTTAAAGAACTTGAATCTATTTGTGAAATTTATTATAACGAATGGAAAAAACAAGCAAAAACAATTGGAAAACTTCCAGCTGAATATGATGCGGCTTATAGCAACTTGTTAGCTGATGACACAAGAATCAACTTTAAAAATGCAGCAAGACTTGATATGGCAGATCTTGTAAAAGAAATGGTTCAAGAAGGTCTTGTTCCTGAAACAATGCTTGCTGGTGCAGAGGCTGTGTTTGATGAATCAACAGAGCTTGGTCAAAAAGTTAAAAAAGCAAATGAAGAAGATTTTGCAAACTATCAAGCTATGATTAAAGGAAACATTAAGCCAGAATAAAAACTGCAAAAAATATCATAAAAATAGTGAAAAAATATGTAAAAATACAGAAAACACGGAAATTTCCGTGTTTTTTTGTTTAAATTAAGTTTTCAGATTTCAAAAATGTAACTTCTTCTTCGGTTGCAATTTCAAATCTTTTAACAGGGTTTCCGTTTGAATCGGTTACTGTTTCTAAAAATGATTCAATTGGTCTTGCAAAGTGTCCGCCGTCATTTAAGCCTTTATAAACAACAAGCAATTCATCTCTGTCTGAGTGTTTCGCTGTGCAAATAACTTCACAAAACTTGCCTTTAAAATGTTTGTAAATTCCTGGTTTAACTTCTTGCATAATTACCTCTATTTTTCAAATACGGTTGGAATAAGTGAAATAACTTTGCCAGAATTTGCTTTTCCAGCTGTGTTTTTCATAACAAAACCGATAATGAATTTTGAAATCTTTTCTGGGTCAAGTTTATAGTCAGCTTGAACTTTTGGATTTTCTGCTTTGAGTTTCTTTAAAAGATTTAAGATTTCTTCGTCAGAAATTGTTACCAAAAGATTCATTTCTTTTGCAAGTGTCATTGGGTCTTTTTTGGTTTCAATAACTTTGTCTAAAAGTTCAAGAGCAATTGTTTTGTTAATGATTCTGTCTTCAACCATTTTAACAATTGTTGTTAAGTGTTCTTCAGAAACAGGGAAAACAAATTCTTCTTGGTCTTTAACAAGTTTTAAAAGGTCAACCATTATCCAGTTGCTAAGCTTTTTAGGGTTGTTATAAAGGTTAACACAAGTTTCATAATAATCTGAAATATATTTGCTTGTTGTTAAAATTGCAGCATCATATTCAGGAATGCCAAATTCTTCAACATATTTCTTTCTGCGGTCTGCAGGAAGTGCAACCATTTCTTCTTTGATTTTTGAAATATCATCGTATGTGATTGTGATTGGCATAAGGTCTGGGTCTGGGAAATAACGATAGTCTTGAGCATGTTCTTTGCTTCTCATTGAAGAACTCTTGCCCTTGTCGTCGTCCCATTTTCTGGTTTCTTGAATAATGATTCCACCAGAAACCAAAACTTCTGCTTGTCTTCTTGCTTCATATTCAATGGCTCTTTGAACACTCTTAAATGAGTTTAAGTTTTTCATTTCGGTTCTTGTGCCATAAACTGCTGAACCTTTTGGTTTGAGTGATAAGTTGACATCGCATCTCATTCCACCTTCTTCCATTTTGCAGTTTGCAATACTTTCAAAAACAAGAGCTTCTCTAACTTTTTTCAAAAAGTCAACGGCTTCTTCTGCTGAAGAAATGTCTGGTTCGGTAACCATTTCAATAAGTGGAGTGCCACCACGGTTATAGTCAACAAATGTTCCAACCGCTTTGCTGATGTGGGTAAGTTTTCCAGCATCTTCTTCTAAGTGGATACGGTTGAGTCTTACAAATTTTCCGTTATCAAGTTTGATTCCACCTGAAAGACAGAGTGGGAAAACCATTTGGCTAATTTGATAAGCTTTGCTTAAGTCTGGATAAAAATAGTTCTTTCTTTCGAAAACTGAATAGTTATTAATTTTTGAGCCAAAGCACATACCTGATTTGATGGCAAGTTCAACAGCTCTTTTGTTTAAAATTGGAAGTGCACCTGGCATACCTGTACAAACAGGGCAGGTGTTTGTGTTTGGTTCGCAACCAAATTGGTTTTTGCAAGAACAAAATACTTTTGTGTTTGTGTTAAGTTCTGCATGGATTTCAAGACCGATAACAAGGTCGAAAGAATCTAAGTAATCCATTATTTCACCTCCATAGCTTTGTTAAAGATTTTTGCAATTTCAAACAAATTGCCTTCGCCACATTCTTTTGCCATAAATTGCATACCAAGTGGAAGGTTATTTTCACCTTTTGCATAAGGAACTACAAGTGCTGGCATACCAGAAATGTTTGCAGGAACTGTGAATAAGTCTTCTAAATACATTGAAACTGGGTCGTTCATCTTTTCACCAATTTTAAATGCTTCGCCAGTTGTTGTTGGAAGAATAATTGCATCACATTTTTCAAATGCAGAATTAAATTCTTTTTTGATGAGTCTTTGAACTTTTTTGGCTTTGTTATAATAAGCATCAAAGTATCCACTTGAAAGCACGAAGTTTCCAAGCATAATTCTTCTTTTAACTTCTTTTCCAAAACCTTCGTTTCTGCTTTCAACATAAACACTTTCAAGGTCTTTTGCAGAGTCTGCTCTTCTGGTGTATTTTACACCGTCAAATCTTGCAAGGTTTGATGTTGCTTCTGCAGGTGAAAGAATATAATAAGTTGCAAGTGAGTTTGAAATGTGTGGAATTGACACATCAACAAAATCAAATGAAGATTTAATTTTTTCCATTGCAGCTGCAAATGGTTTGTAACCTTCCATTGATTTAAACTTTTCAATAACTTCTTTACAAACACCAAGTGTGTATTTTTGTTTTGGTTCTTTCACCATATAGTTGGTGATTGTTGTGCCATCATGTTCATCTTTTGCAGCGATGATTCTAAGCACAAATTCAAGGTCTTCAACGGTCTTTGTGATAGGTGAGCATTGGTCAAGTGATGATGCAAATGCAACGATTCCAAATCTTGAAACTGTTCCATAAGTTGGTTTGATTCCAACTGTTCCGTTGTAAGAAGATGGTTGTCTGATTGAACCACCAGTGTCTGTTCCAAGTGCACAAGGAACCATTCCGGCAGCAACGGCAACTGCACTTCCGCCAGATGAACCACCGGCAACTCTGCTTTGGTCATGAGCATTATGACAAACCCCATAGAAGCTCTTTTCATTGCTTCCACCCATGGCAAATTCGTCCATATTGGTTCTTCCAAGAATAACAGCATCTTCTGCTAAAAGTTTTTGAACAACGGTTGCAGTGTATGGTGCAATAAAGTCTTGCATAAACTTACTAGCACAACCAGTGTGTTTTCCTTTATATAAAATGTTATCTTTGATTGCAATAGGAACACCCGCAAGTTTTCCAACTTTTTGTTTGTTTTTAATTTTTTCATCAACGATTTTTGCCATTTCAATTGCATCGTCAAAAATTTCTACCATCGCATTAAGATCTTTTTTTGCTTCGCAAACAGAAATGAAATGTCTTGTTACGGCTTCACTGGTAAATGCACCAGAAGCGATGCCATCTTTAATTTCGATAAGTGTAAGTTTTGAATAATCCATTAGTCAACCACCAGCGGTGTTACATAACAACCGTCCTTTTGTTTTGGTGCATTTTGAAGTGCTTCAGCTTGTGAAATGCTTGGAGCTGCTTCATCTGCTCTTAAATCATTAATGCTGATTGCTTTGTCAACATCAAGTTCATCAGGAAGTTCAAGTTCAGCAATTTCGTTTACAAATGTGATGATGTTTTTAAATTCTGCACCGAAAGCTTCTCTTTCACTTTCTGAAAATTGAAGTTTGCTCAAATACTCTAAGTGAGTGATGTCTTCCATTTTGTTCTCCTTTATTGATTTTTTTGCAATTATTTTTTATTTTTTGCGATTTTTAATATATTTTTTAACTATTTTTCACAGTATTTTGCGGTTTTTTATGGTTTTAATCTGCTTGGTCCACGGAACACCAAGATGCTTTCTTTGATTGATGGAAGGTCTAAAAGTTTTGCAACAAATCTGTCGATTCCAAGACCAATTCCGCCGTGTGGAGGGCAACCATATTTGAAGAATTCAAGGTAGTCTGCCATAAGTTCTGGTTTGATTCCTTTTTCTTGAATTTGTTTTTTAAGAACTTCGTATCTATGTTCTCTTACAGCACCGCTGTTCATTTCCCAACCACGATAGAGAAGGTCAAGTGACATACAGTCAAGTGAATCATCAGAAACTTTTTTAGAATAGAATGCTCTTGCTTCAGCAGGGTAGTCTGTGATAAACACAAGTTCGCTTCCAAGTTTTTCTTTTGTATATTGGCAGATAAGTTTTTCTGCATCTGGGTCAAGGTCTAATTGTTTTGCTTCTGGAGTTTTGATTCCATATTCTTTTTCAAAAATTTCAAAAACTTCTTTGAGTTTGAATCTTGGAATTCTGCCTTCTGGAATATGAACTGGAACACCAAATTCTCTTTCAATGAGTTCGCCATATTTTTCTTTTACTGCTTTAAGCACATAGATAAGCCATTCTTCTTCCATATCACAAACTTCGTGGTGTGATTTAACATCTGCAATTTCAAAGTCACAAGCAACACTTTCAGCAGCATGTCTTGCAGTGAAAGATTTTTCTGCTCTATATTGTGCACCAATTTCAAAAACTTTTTCAAAGCCAGATGCAATTGCCATTTGTTTGTAGAATTGTGGGCTTTGGGTAAGGTATGCTTTTTGACCATAATAATCGATTCCAAACACTTCAGCACCACCTTCACTGCATTGTGCAGAAATTTTTGGTGTGTGAATTTCAATGAATCCTTTTGAAACAAAAAACTCTCTCATCTTTGATTCAACAAATGAACGGATTTCAAAAATGTATCTGTGTTTTGCATCACGAAGGTCAATCCAACGATAGTCTTGACGAAGGTCGATTGAACTTTCAGATGTGATTGGAAGGTTTTCAGCTTCGCTTTCAATTTCAATTTCAGATGGAACAAATTCAATTCCACCAAGTGTTACAGATGGTGCGGTAACTGCATGACCCTTTACTCTGATAACACTGTCTTTTAAAAGTGCTGCAACTTTTGCAGCGGTTTCTGGCATTTTTGCCTTTTCGATTGCAACTTGAATTTTGCCGCTTCTGTCACGAAGCACGATAAATAACATTGTTTTTTGTTCTCTTGTGGTTTCAATAAAACCAGAGATTTCACATTCTTTTTCGATTTCAATTGATTTAATTTCGGTTTTCATAATAATTTTCTCCATTTTTTAGTTTATTTATTTTTTTTATAAAAATCAAACAATTTGTTTGATAGATAGATTTTTTCGTTAATGTTTATTGTTTTGCCCCCATTTGGGCATCATTTGGTTTAATTCTGTCGCCCCATTGGGCATTGGTTTTAAGTTGTTCGCCCTTTTGGGCATTAATTTTTAAGATAATCATAAGCTGTTCTCCAAAGATTATTTTGTTAGTTTTAAAATTTTTTGCAAAAAATAAAGCGAAGTGGGTTTTCCACTTCGCTAATCAACTTTGTTTGAATTTTTGTTAACTAACAATATAAAAGGAACCCCACTGTTTTTGTGTTGTTGTTGCCATTATTATTGTTATTATTATCAATAATTCTAATCATAGCCCACTAGGTCCTTTTTGTATTAAACTACCAGTATTGTAGCACACTTATTTTAGTTTGTCAATATTTTTATCGTTTTATTTAAATAACTTTAAAGTTTAGTAAAAAAACAGCCATTTTTAGTGGTAAAAATTAATTAAAAAAATTTGCTACTTTTTGACCGTTAAAAATAAAATTTATGGAACCTATAAATATAATTATTTTGGGCTTTTTGGGGTGCTTTTCTTGACATAAAATATGATAATGTTTTATACTACTTATGTAGTTATTATAAGTATTAGCAAAGGAAAAGTTTATGACAGTAGATATAATATGTCCTCTTTATAACTCAGAAAACACAATTTTGAGTTTGAAAGAATCAATTGAAAAACAAAAAAATGTAAAAGTCGGAAAGATTAGATTTGTTTTAACTGAATCAACTGATAACAGTGAACAAGTTTTGAAAGATAATAAAATTTATTACTCAAAAGTTTCTAGAGAAGAATTTTCTCATTCAAAAACAAGAGAAGATGAAGCAATGAAGAGCGAAGCTGATGTTTTGGTTTTCATTACTCAAGATGTTGTTATTGAAAGAGAAGATTGGCTTGAAAAGCTTGTTGCTCCAATTGTTAGCGGAGAAGTGGCTGCAAGTTTTTCTAGACAAATTTCAAAATTTAACAATATTGAAAAATATACAAGAGAGAAAAACTATCCAGAAGAATCTTATGTAAATTCAAAGGAAGACCTTGAAACCAAAGGACTCAAGGCCTACTTTTTCTCTGATGCAGCATCTGCAATTAGTGCCGAAGTGTTTAAAAAGCTTGGCGGTTATGATGGAAAGAGACTTCCAACAAACGAAGATATGTATATTGCATACAAACTCATCACAAACGGCTACAAGATTAAGTATTGTGCAGATTCTGTGGTTTGTCACTCTCACAAATTCACTTTAAAGCAAGTTTATGACAGATATCGTTTGGTTGGCAGATTTATGGCTGAAAATCCATATCTTGACAGTCACGGAACAACAAAAGCTGGTGGTGGTCTTGCAAAATATATTTTAAAGAGAGCTTTGAAAGAATTTAATATCAAAGTATTGTTTAGATTCTTTCCAGATATGTTTGCAAGATACTTCGGTATGAAAAAGGGAAAGAAAGACATTAAGAAATTACAAAAGAAGGAAAAGAATTAATCGTGTTATATTCATTAGAACTATTTTTGTTGATTCTGATTGTTTTTGACTTGTTAAAAAACAAAAAGATTTACACCCCAGGTGTGATATTTAATGGAATATTCTTTATAACATTATTCTTGTATGGATTTTATCTGAGTCATATTCAAAACTATTTATGTTATGAAACATTATGGGTTATGCTTTTTGCAGTTGCCGCATTTAATATTCCAGTATTTCATTCTTATTACAAGAAAAAAAGTTTACTATTAAAACCACACAAGCAAACAAAATTCACAATGTCAAGTAAAAAAGAAATGGTTATTTTTTATATAACTCTTGCAATGTTTGTTTTGGAATTGCTGTATAGCAAAGGTTGTCCACTTCTTTGGAAACTTACAGGGGATGCAAGAGTTTATGTAAATTTTGGAATCCCATCGTTTAATGGTTTGTTTTATTCATTGGTTGTTGTGATGGGTGCTTATTCAATCTTTAAAAAAGGTTGCATTTATAAATATTTTTATTTGATGTTTGGACTTTTGGTTATTTCAAGACAAGTTCTTATATCTATGGTTGTTCAAGGTGCACTTGTGTATATCTTTACTCACAAGTTTAACAGAAAACTTATTATTACACTTATTGTTGGATGCATTGTTGGTATAATTTTATTCTCTGTTATGGGGAATATGAGAACAGGTGAAGATATGTTTTTGGCAGTTGCTCAATTTAAGCCAAAGGCTGATTGGATTCCAACTTCGTTTAAATGGATTTATTCTTATATGTGTTTTTCAATATCAAATATTGATAACTTAATAAGAATGACTCCTGGTTGTGTAAATTATGGTGCAACAATATTTAATTCATTAATGCCAACAGCATTTAATTTAACACTTCCAATAAATCAAGGGTTTAATTATTTAATTGATCCAAATTTTAATGTAAGTACATTTATGCCAGATATATATATTGATTTTGGTGTTCTTGGAATAGCCATCTTCTGTTTGGCACTTGGTTATGCTGGTAGATATTTTTATAGAAGAGTTAAAGAACATGATAAAGTGTCGGTGTTGATATATGCAGTTATTTGTCACAATATTTTATTGTTGTTCTTTACAAATATGTTCTTATATTTGCCAATTATGTTTGAGTTTGTTCTTATTCCACTTATCTTTATGGTGGACTATGGTAAACTAATAAAAAAAATAAAAAATAAAATAAATAAAATTTTAAAAAGAAAAGGAGAAAATTAATTATGAAAGGAATTATTTTAGCAGGAGGCAGTGGAACAAGACTTTATCCACTCACAACAGTAACTAGTAAACAATTGTTACCGGTTTATGACAAACCAATGATTTATTATCCATTATCAATTTTGATGCTTGCTGGTATCAACGAAATCTTGATTATCTCTACACCAGAAGATACTCCAAGATTTGCAACACTTTTTGGTGATGGAAGCAAATTCGGTTTAAAATTAACATACAAGGTTCAACCATCTCCAGATGGCTTGGCTCAAGCATTTATTTTGGGCGAAGACTTCATTGGAAACGATACCGCTTGTATGATTTTGGGAGACAACATTTTCTATGGTTCAGGTCTTCTTGGTGGTCTTAAAAGAGCAAGAGCAAATGCTGAACAAGGCATTGCAACTGTTTTTGGTTACCATGTAACTGATCCAGAAAGATTTGGTGTTGTTGAATTTGATGAAAACAAGAGAGCTATTTCTATTGAAGAAAAACCAAAAGTTCCAAAATCAAACTATGCTGTAACTGGTCTTTATTTCTATGACAACACAGTTGTTGAATATGCTAAAAACTTAAAGCCATCAGCTAGAGGTGAACTTGAAATTACTGACCTCAACAGAATTTATCTTGAAAAAGGCAAATTGGATGTTGTTACATTTGACCGTGGTCTTACATGGCTTGACACTGGCACACATCAATCACTTGCTGATGCTACTGCATTTGTAAAAATGATTGAAGAACATCAAGGTCTCAAAATTTCTTGTCCAGAAGAAATCGCTTACAACAATGGTTGGATTACAAAAGAACAACTTTTAGAACAAGCTAAACTTATGGAAAAGAACCAATATGGTCAACACTTAAAGAAAGTTGCTGAAGAAGCATATGTTAGAAGACACAAAGAAATTTAAGAGGTGTAATCATGAAAATTGAAAAAACAGAACTTCAAGATGCTTTTATCATTGAACCTGCTGTGTTTGGTGATTCAAGAGGCTGGTTTATGGAAACCTATTCAAAAATTAAGTTAGAAGATGCAACCACTGTTGAATTTGTTCAAGACAATCAATCATACTCTTCTCAAAAGGGAATACTTAGAGGTCTTCATTGTCAAACAAATCCACACTGTCAAACAAAACTCATTAGATGTACCAGAGGTGAAATTTATGATGTTATTGTTGACATTAGAAAAGGCTCTCCAACTTACAAAAAATGGATTAAAGTTTTGCTTTCAGCTGAAAACAAAAAACAACTTTATATCCCAAAAGGATTCCTTCATGGTTTTGTAACATTGACAGATGATGTTGAAGTTCAATATAAAGTTGATGATTATTACTCAAAAGAGTGTGACAGGTCAGTTAAATTTAACGACCCAGAATTTGCTGTTGATTGGGGCATTGAAGACCCTATTTTGTCAGACAAAGACAAGAATGCACCGCTTTATAGTGATAGCGATTGTGACTTTGTTTATGAGGAGAAATAATAATGAGAATTTTGGTTACAGGTGTAAAAGGTCAACTTGGATATGACATTTGTCGTGAACTTAATGAAAGAGGTTACACAGATGTTTTGGGTATTGACAAAGATGACCTTGACATAACCGACGAAGCTGCGGTTAAAAAATTTGTTGAAGAATATAAACCAGCTGTTATTATGCACAATGCTGCTTGGACAGCTGTTGATGCAGCAGAAGACAATAGTGAGGCTTGTTATAAAGTTAATGTTTTAGGAACAAGATACCTTGCTGAAGCAGCTGAAGCTGTGTCAGCAAAAATAGTTTACATTTCAACCGACTATGTTTTTGACGGTGAAGGTGAAAACTATTTTGAAGTAGATGACAAAAAAGCTCCACTTTCTGTTTATGGAAAAACAAAATATGAAGGTGAACTTGAAGCAAAAAAATGTTCAAAACATTTTATTGTTAGAATCTCTTGGGTGTTTGGTGTTAATGGCAAAAACTTTGTTAAAACAATGCTCACTCTTGCAGAAACAAAAACAGAACTTAATGTTGTTGCAGACCAAATTGGTTCTCCAACATACACCTATGACCTTTCAAAACTTCTTTGCGATATGATTGAAACTGAAAAATATGGTGAATATCATGCAACAAATGAAGGTATTTGTTCTTGGTGTGATTTTGCCAAGAAGATTTTTGAAATTGCTGGTGTTGATATGAAAGTTAATGCAGTAACTTCTGACCAGTATCCTGCAAAAGCTCACAGACCAAGCAATTCAAGACTTTCAAAAAAATCACTTGATGCTGCAGGGTTCAACAGACTTCCATCTTGGGAAGATGCAGTTACAAGATATATTAAAAATGAACTTAATAAATAACAAAGGATATATAAATGAAAAAAGAACCAAAAGTTTTAGTTGTAATGTCAACATATAACGGCGAAAAATTTATGGCTGAGCAAATTGATTCAATTTTGGCTCAAAAAGATGTTGCCGTAACTATTCATATTTTTGATGATTGTTCAAAAGACAAAACTCAAGAAATTGCAAGAGAATATGAAAAGAAAGATAAAAGAGTTGTTCTTCATGTGAACGAAAAGAATAAAAACTTTACTTATAACTTTATTGATGGATTATTCACATTTAAAAATGAGCAAGGTTATGATTATTATGCCTTTTCTGACCAAGATGATTTTTGGGTTGAAGACAAGTTGATTTCTGCAATCAACAAAATTGAAGAAGTTGGAAGATGCACACTTTATTCATCAAACTTGAAACTTGTTGATGGTGAGCTTAAGCCACTTGGTGCAAATATGGTTGATATGAAGTATGTAAACAAAAAGTATGATGTTGCTTGTAAGAATGTTGTTACAGGCTGCACTGCAGTTTTTGATAATGATTTCAAAAACTTAGTAACATCAAAATATCCAGAAAATATTTATCTTCATGACCATTGGATTGCTCTTATTGCAAATTATGTTGATGGTGCAAATTTTGTTTATGATATATGTCCTGACCACATACTTTATCGCCAACATGGAAACAATCAAATCGGCAGCGATCAAAGCAATAAGTTTATTTTGTTTTTAAAATATGTTAAAGCAAAAAAACTTGAAACCGTAAAAACTACAAGAAATTTAGTTGAGCGATTTGTTGAACTTTTTGGTGATAAAATTTCAGAAGAAGACAAACCTCTTTTTGAAAGACTTACAAAAACCAATAAATGCAAAAATAGATTCCATTTATTCTTTAAAATGAAAAAGAATAACTATTTATCTATTTTTAGAATAAAAATGCTACTTAACAAATATTAAGGAGGGGCTTAGTGAAAAACGATTTAATTTCAGTTATTGTTCCAGTTTATAAAGTTGAAGAGTATTTAGAAAAATGTGCCAACAGCATATTAAATCAAACTTACAAAAATTTGGAACTTATTTTGGTTGATGACGGCAGTCCTGACAAGTGTCCTGAAATTTGTGACAAGATAGCAAAGCAAGACAAAAGGGTTAAAGTTATTCACAAGAAAAATACAGGTGTTTCTGCTGCTAGAAACGACGGCATAAAAGCCGCTAGTGGAAAGTTTGTTGCTTTTGTTGATTCAGATGACTGGATTGAACCAGAAATGTATGAAAAACTTTATTCAAAACAACAAGAAGCAGATTATGACATTGTTTTTTGTGGATTCAATATGATTATTGATGGAAAAACAATTTCTGTTTATGAAGATGCAAAAGAAAAATTTGTTAAAGAAAAAGATATCACATATTTGCTTCGTCATGAAAAACTCAGAGCAGTTGCTGATGACAAATTTGTAACTTCAAACAACATCAATTGTTTTACGGTTAGGTTTTTATATAAAAAAGAAATTTTTGATAAGATTAAATTTAATGAAAAACTTAACTATATGGAAGATGTTAAAATCTTAACAGAAATCTTTTTGAATAAGAACCTAAACACAGGCTATATTGATGACTGTATGTATAACTATTTAATTAGAACAGCATCACTCAGCCATGGAGCAATTTCAAATATGCTTCAAAAAAGTAAAAACTTCTTAGAAGCCTTTGAAAAACTTGTTAAAGGCACAGAGTATGAATCAATGCTTGGTGCTGAACAATTTTATGCTTATTATATGTGTGTTGCAAACAAGATTAAGTCTGGCTCAAAAGAAGACCTTAAAGAAATCAAAAAGTGGAATTCTAGAAAGAATTACAAAGCACACAAAACACTTTGCAATGGTTTCTCTTCAAAGGTGAAAGCTGCTTTGATTCATTATCATTTAACATTTATTTTGAAGTTTATGTATAGACTCAAAAAAGGCAAAGCCTAAGGCAAGGTGACTATGGAAAATAAATTAGGTTTTGTTATACTCAACTTTAATGGTGATAAAGTTACAATTGACTGTGTTGACAGTTTGCTTAAATTTTATCCAGATTCAACAATTTGCATTGTTGACAATAATTCAGAAAAAAATCCTATTGATAACATTTTGAATAGTTATAAAGACAATGACAAGGTTAAAATTTTGAAAGCCGACAAAAACTACGGTTTTGCAATTGGAAACAATATCGGCATTAACTATTTAAGAGAAAATGGTTTTGAATATATTGCAGTTGTTAACAACGACACAATTTTTCAAAATGATGGCTTATTGAAAGAAATTGAAACCGTTCAAGATGATGAAGCGGTTTTAAGTTTAGAACTTGACAATAAAGACGGCACAAAGCAACTTCCTTACGGGCTTGTAAAAGGAGCTAGTAAGTCATACATTAAACTTGGGGTGCTTCAACTTTCAATTTTGACCAGAATGTTTTATGTTTATAAATTCTTTAAAAATTTGTTTAAAAGAAAAAAGAAAACAGAAACACCACAAGCTGAAGCTGTTGAAATTGATTTTTCAAAATATGATTACATCATTTCAGGTGCAGCTTACATTTTGACTCCAGCATTTTTTAAATATTATAGTCAACTTTTCAACAAAACATTTTTGTATTGTGAAGAACATATTATGACTTTATATTTAAAGAAAGCCAAACTAAAAACAAGGTTTGTTAGGGATACAAAAATCATTCACCTTGAATCACAAACTGCGAAGCTTTCAAGTTTTTCAATGAGAAAAATTAAACTTGGTTTTGCAAGTTGGTGGAAGGGTCTTAGAGTTTTCTTTAAATCGCACAAGAAAATTGCTAAGAAATATTCAAATAAAAATTATAAATATGAAATTTTAAAATAAAAAGGAGAAAAAATTATGAAAATTTTAATTACCGGTGGTGCAGGATTTATCGGAGGTAACTTCTGCCATTATATGCTCGAAAAACATCCAGAAGATGAATATGTTTGTATCGATGCATTAACTTATGCAGGAAATATGGAAACTCTTGCAGATATTATGGATAAACCAAACTTCAAATTTGTTAAAGGAAACATTTGCGACAAAGAACTTATTGAAAAGCTTTTTGAAGAAGAAAAGTTTGATATTGTTATCAACTTTGCTGCTGAATCACATGTTGATAGATCAATTGAAAATCCAAAGATTTTCTTAGAATCAAATATTATTGGTGTTCAAACTCTTATGGATGCTTGTAGAAAATATAATGTTTCAAGATATCACCAAGTTTCTACTGATGAAGTTTATGGTGACCTTCCACTTGACAGACCTGACCTTTTATTCCACGAAGACACACCAATTCACACATCAAGCCCATACAGTGCTTCAAAAGCATCTGCTGACCTTTTGGTTCAAGCATACCACAGAACATTTAAGCTTCCTGTAACAATTTCTAGATGCTCAAACAACTATGGTCCATACCAATTCCCAGAAAAACTTATTCCACTCATCATTAAAAAAGCTCAAAATGATGAAAACCTTCCAGTTTATGGCAAAGGTGAAAATGTTAGAGACTGGCTTCATGTTTTAGACCATTGCTCAGCTATTGACCTTATTGTTAGAAACGGAAAAGTTGGTGAAGTTTATAACATTGGTGGACACAATGAAAGAACAAACCTTGAAGTTGTTAAAACAATTTTGAAAGTTCTTGGCAAACCAGAAAGTTTGATTACTTATGTAACAGATAGACCAGGACACGACAGAAGATATGCTATTGACCCAACAAAGATGGAAACAGAACTTGGTTGGAAACCAGTTTACAACTTTGACACTGGTATTGTTGAAACAATTAAGTGGAATGTTGAAAACAAAAAATGGCTTGAAAATGTTGAATCAGGCGAATATCAAAATTGGCTTGAAAGACATTATAAATAATTGATGAGGATAATCTATGTTTAATGAACTTAGGGCAAAAATAAAATTGTCTATTAGCAGAAAGAAATGGAGAAAAAATAATCAACATAATTTTACCGAACAAAAAAACAGATTTAACCATTCAGTTGTAACTGTTAAAAATTATACCTATGGTGATTTAGAAGTTCTTGCAACCAATGATAAAAACAAACTTTTTATAGGAAATTTTTGTTCTATTGCTGAAAATGTTAAATTTTTGTTAAGCACTGATCACCCAACAAATCTTGTTTCAACTTATCCTTTTAAAGTGAAAGTTTTAAATGATGGAATTGATGCAATTTCAAAAGGTGATATTGAAGTTGGTGATGATGTTTGGATTGCAGATAGCTCTTTAATTTTGTCTGGTGTAAAAATCGGTCAAGGTGCAATTGTTGCAGCTGGTTCGGTTGTTACTAAAGATGTTCCACCTTATGCAATTGTTGGTGGAGTTCCTGCAAAAGTTATTAAATATAGATTTAATGAAGAAATAATTCAAAAGCTTATGAATCTTGATTATGGCAAACTCACAGCAGATATCGTTAAAAACAACAAAGACTTGTTTTATCAAGAAATGACTGTTGAGGTTGCCGACAAGATGCTTGAACTTTTTGGAAAAACCAAAGGAGATAAATAAACTATGTCTGAATTATGCAAAGTGTTAAACTTTAAAGACCTTGGTGATGAAAGAGGAAAACTTGTTGTTGTTGAAGGTGAAAAAGATATTCCTTTTGATATTAAAAGAGTTTTCTATATTTATGGTTCTGACCCAGACATTAGAAGAGGTCAACATGCAAACCTTGAGTCTGAATTTGTTCTTATTAATGTTGCTGGAAAATCAAAAGTTTGGGCAACAAATGGAAAAGAAGAAGAAATTATTGATTTAGATGTTCCTATGAAGGGTGTTTATCTTCCTAAAATGGTTTGGAAAGATATGTATGACTTTTCTGAAGATTCAGTTTTGCTTGTTCTTGCAAGTACTCACTATAACGGTGCTGAATATATCAGAGATTATGATGAATATTTAAAAATGGTGGGAGCAAAAGATGAAAAATAAAGATGTTTTGCTTTCTATCTGTATTCCTACCTATGGGGTTATGGAATGGATGATGCCAGTTTTAGACAGCATATATTCTCAAGCCGCAGATGAAAGTTTGTTTGAAGTTGTTGTAACAGACAACGGAAACAATAAAGAGTTTTATGACAAAATGCAAGAAATTGCAAAAGAACATAAAAACTTAAAGTATATTAAAACTGAATCATATTCATTTTTAAATGAAATTGATTCTTATAAAAATGCTAGTGGAAAATTTATTAAATTCATTAACCACAGAACAAAAGTTAATGCTGGAACAATTGATTATTTAATTAACTTTGTTAAAAACAATGAAAAAGAAAAACCAATTGTTTATTTTTCAAATGCAGCTCTCAATAAAAGGGCTGTAAGTGAATTTGAAAGTTTTGATGCTTTTGTGAAAGAATTATCAATTTATTCTTCGTGGTCAACTGGCATGGCTTTTTGGAAAGAACATTTTGATGCAATGCCATCACATGATGGATTTAATGATTTGTTTCCACACACAAACATTTTGTTTGATAGAAAAAATGAAAAGAAATATATTGTTGACGACAATGTTTTGCTTGAAGAAATTCCAGTTTCTCACAAAAACAAAGGAAAGTATGATTTGTTTCATGCTTTTGCTGTTGAATATGTTTCAATTATTTTAGATTTATACAGGCAAAATCAAATCTCTTATGAAACATTTGATTATATAAAGAAACAAAATCTTGCTTTCGTTAGAAATTTATATTATGATTTTGTGTTTAAAAAAGAGCCTTGCTCTTATGATATATCAAACTTTGATAAATCTATTGAAGTTTTTTATTCAAAAAAAGCAGTTAAAAATCGCATACCTTTTATGTGGGCAAAGCGAGTTTTAAAAAAGATACTATGTTTTAAAAAGAAAAAATAGAGGTAAAAATATGAAAGTTCCATTTTTGTCACTTAAAGAAGTAACAGATAAAAACCTTGATGAACTTAAAGAAGCTATGAACAGAGTTATTGATAGCGGTTGGTATTTGCAAGGAAACGAAAACAAAAATTTTGAAGCAGACTATTCAAAATATATTGGCACAAAGCATTGTATTGGTGTTGCCAATGGTCTTGATGCTTTGATTTTGATTTTCAGGGCTTATATTGAACTTGGAATTATGAAGCCAGGCGATGAAGTTATTGTTCCTGCAAACACTTATATTGCATCAATTCTTGCAATTTCTGAAAACGGACTTGTTCCTGTTTTGGTTGAACCTGATATTAACACTCTTCAAATTGATCCAAATAAAATTGAAGCCGCTATAACAGATAAAACCAAAGGCATTTTAATTGTTCACTTATACGGTCTTTGCTCTTATACTGATAAGATTGGTGAACTTTGCAAAAAATACAACTTAAAACTTGTTGAAGATAATGCACAAGCTCATGGTTGCAAATTTGAAGGCAGAAGAACTGGAAGCATCGGCGACGGAGCCCACAGTTTTTATCCTGGCAAAAACCTTGGTGCTTTTGGTGATGCTGGTGCAGTTACAACTGATGATGATGAACTTGCAGCAGAAGTTAGATCACTTGCAAACTATGGTTCTTCAAGAAAGTATGTGTTTAAATATAAAGGCAGAAACAGCAGACTTGACGAAACAAATGCTGCAATTCTTGCTGTTAAACTTAAATATTTAGATGAAGATAATAACAGAAGAAAAGCTGTTGCAAAAAAATATATTGAAGGAATTAAAAATCCTTATTTGAAACTTCCAAAATATCCAGAAAAAGAAGAAAATGTTTTCCATGTTTTTCCTGTTTTGGTTGAAAAGAGAGATGAATTCCAAAAATATCTTGCGGATAATGATATTCAAACAATTATTCACTATCCAATTCCTCCACACAAGCAAGAAGCTTATAAAGAGTGGAACCATTTATCATATCCAATAACAGAACAAATTCATGAGCAAGAGCTCAGCCTTCCAATTGGTCCAACAATCACAGACGAACAAGTGGAATATGTTATTGATATAATTAATAAATGGAGTGGAAAATAATGGCAAAAATGATTAAAGAAGATAAATATTTTATTTATGACAATGCAGTTAAAAACAATTTTAAATATAAAATTAATAGAGTTAAAAACAAGTTAAAGGCTGCAATTTATAAGTCTATTATGAATCTTTCGGTTCCAAAAAGAAAAACTGAAACAAAATATAATGTTTCTATTTGCGGCATCTTTAAAAATGAAGGTTTATATTTGAAAGAGTGGATTGAGTTTCATAAAATTGTTGGTGTTGACCATTTTTATATGTATAACAACAATTCTGATGACAATTTTAGAGAGATTCTTGCACCATACATTGAAGAAGGCACAGTGACTTTGGTTGAGTGGCCAAAAAATCAAGCTCAAATGGAAGCTTATAGAGATTGTATTTCAAATTTTGCTTCTGAAACAAAATGGCTTGGATTTATTGATATTGATGAATTTGTTGTTCCAAAATCAACAACAAACATCTATGACTTTTTAAAAAAGTTTGAAAAGAATAGACCAGCGGTTTTGATTTATTGGAAAATGTTTGGTTCGTCTGGAAAAATGAACAGAGATTTAAAATCGTTGGTAACAGAAGATTTGACCGTTTGTTGGTCAAAGCACTCTTCTGTGGGAAAATGTTTTTATAATACAAAATATAGGTTTGCCAATTCAACCAGAAACAATGCAATGCATCATATTTTTTGGTCAAAATCAAAGAAATTGTCACTTCCACCAGTTAATATTTTTGGAAAAGTTGCAGTTGGTGGACTTAATAGAGCAAATAAAAAAGATTTTCCAATTCAAATCAACCATTATTTTTCAAAAACTTATGAAGAATATCGTTTGAAAAAAGCTAAGGGTGATGTTTACTTTAAAATTAACCCTCATGATGAAGAATATTTTTATGAACATGAAATCAACAATTCAACAGTCGATTATTCAGCTTATAAATATTTGATAAAGCTTAAAAACAAAATGAATATAAAGGAGTAATGTATTTTGAAACAAAAGAATGAAAATATCGGTATTATAACTTTTTGGAATGTTCCAAACTATGGAACTTTTGCTCAAGCTTATGCTCTTCAAAAAGTTATTGCAGAAATCAAAAAATCTGCAACCGTTCAGCAAATTAATCATTTAGATAAATACCATTACGATTTTTATTATTCAGTTATTCCAAATGGAAGCAGAAAATCACTTTCATATTGGAAGACTTTTGTTAAAAATATTTTCACTCAAAAGAAAATAAAAAGAACAAAACAATTGTTTGTTGAAAACTATAACACAATTCCACACACTGAAGAACTCACAAAAGAGAATGCTAATAATTTTAAATTTGACACAGTGGTTCTTGGCAGTGACATTGTTTGGGACTATTCAATTAGAGTTTTTAACTATGATCAAATGCTTTTTGGTTTGGGGCTTAACACTGACAAAGTTATTTCTTATGCAGCAAGTTTTGGAACTGTAAAAAGTTTAGATGGAGCTCCAGAGTATGTTGTTGAGGCTCTCAAAAAAATGCAAAATATATCAGTTAGAGATGAAAATTCAGCTAATTTAGTTGAAAAAGTAACAAAAAATAGACCACAAGTGGTTTTGGACCCTGCACTTATTTGGGATTTTAAAACTGATGAAAATATAAAAGAATCAAAATATTCAAATTATATTGCAGTTTATGGACAAGATTTCACTGAAGAGTTTAAACAAAATCTTGTTAAATTTGCAAAAGAAAACAATAAACAATTAGTTCAACTTGATTGTCATAAAGACGATGGAAGTTGGTGTGATGTTGTGGTTAAACAAAAAGATATGACACCCTATGAATGGATTGCATTATTCAAAGGTGCTGATATGATTGCCACAAGCACTTTCCACGGCATTATGTTTTCAATTATTTTTAACAAAAAATTCGCTTGGTGCAAAACACCATTTATTGATGCAAAATGTGATAAGTTCTTGAAAAAGTTAGGAATTTATGATAGATTTGATGACAAGTCTGCTGTTGCAGAAATGTATGCTGCAGAGTGGGATTATGAAAAAATAGAGAAATACTTAAATGAGGAAAGAAAAAAGTCTATCGATTATTTAAAGAAGGCTTTATAAGATTATGAACAACGACAAAAAACAAGTTGTCAAATTGTTATGATAATTAGTAAAGTTGTTTATATGATTGAAAATAAATTGATTAATTATTAAAACATTTACATTCTGAGAATTAAATAAAAATAAACAATAGAGAAGATTATAAAATGATTGATAATAAAAAATTAAACAATAAAGTTGTTTCTGGAGTTAGTTGGAAACTCGCTGAAAGAATTTTTAGTCAGGGTATTGCATTTATTGTTACAATAATTTTAGCAAGATTGTTGACACCAAATGATTATGGTGTTGTTGCAATGGTAAATGTATTTGTAATTATCGCTGATATTATTATTTCAAGTGGTTTTACAGCTGCTTTAATTCAAAAAAAAGATGCTAGTGATAATGACTATTCAACTATATTTTTTCTAAATTTAATAATATCATTTGTGCTTTATATAGTACTATTCTTTTGTGCTCCTGCAATTTCTAGATTATATGAAATGGATAGTCTTATTTGGGTTCTTAGAGTAATTGCCTTAAAACTTCCTCTTTCTGCTTTATATTCTGTTCAAAGTGCTCATGTTTCTAGAAATATGAATTTTAAAATATTTTTCTTTTCAACTCTTTTTGGTTCAGTAATTTCTGCAATTGTTGGGATTGTTATGGCTAAACTAGGATTTGGTGTTTGGGCACTTGTGGCACAGCAGCTTGTAGCTTTATTTGTTGGAACATTAATTATGTGTTTTACGGTTAAGTGGAGACCTAAATTAATATTTAGCAAAAAATCACTTAAAGAAACTTGTGGGTATGGTACTCGAATAATGGCAACAGATGTCATAGGATCAGTATTTAATCAATTAAATGCTTTCATTATAGGATTATTTTATACATCTGAAGATTTGGCGTATTATACAAAAGGGCAAAACTTACCAAATATGGCGACGAATATAGCGGCAACAAGTTTTGTTTCTGTATTATTTCCAGCAATGTCGTCACTTGTTGATGAAAAAGATAAACTTAAAAACTTGTTAAGGTCAGCAACAAGAATGTTTACATTTATTGTATTTCCAATATTATTTGGAATATTTATTGTATCAAGTGATTTAATAAGTGTTTTATATGGTGCAAAATGGTCATCGACTACAATATTTTTACAAATAATGTGTATAAGTGGTTTAATTTCAATGTTAGGAGAATTTGATATTTTAACATTAAAATCTCTTGGTAAAAGTAAAACTGTTTTGATATTGGAATTTATAAAAAAACCAATATTTGTGATAATAACAATAATTGCGATTCAATTTGGTGTCGTTTGGATTGCCGCTTCGATGATATTAATAAATATAATTGCTTTATTTGTAAACACATACACTGTGAAGAGAGAAATACAATATAGTTTATTTAACAAACTGAAAGACTGTTTAAATTCTATTATATTGTCGTTATTTATGATTGTTGCAGTATATGTTGTGAGTATGTTACCGATTGACAACATTGTTATTAGACTTTTATTTAAAATATTTGTTGGAATGTTGGTATATTTTGTATTAGCATTATTAACAAAAAATAAAGAATTTAAAGCTATATTACAATTTTTAAAGAACAAGTTGTCAAAAAAAAATAAACAAACAGAAGATAATACTACAGATGTTAATAATATAGATATAAAGGAAAATAAAACAAAAATGAGAAAATTATTAAGATTTTGCAAGAGAATGCTTATGACAACATATAGAAAAATGAAGAGTTTTTGTTTAAATACATTTTTGATGTGCTTTTATTTAATACCTATAAAGAAGAATAAAATTACATTTAATAACTTTGATGGAAAGGGTTATGGAGACAATCCAAAATATTTAGCCGAAGAATTCTTAAAAGATAAAAAATATGAAATAATTTGGTTTGTAAATAATTTAAATGAAGAAATGCCAGAGGGTATTAAAAAAGTAAAATTTGGTTCATTATCTCACTATTATCATATGATAACAGCAAAACTGTGGATTGAAAATGTAAGAGGAGATATAAAACCATTATTTAAAAGAAAAAAACAATGTTATGTTCAAACTTGGCATGGAGGAGCACCAATAATTAAAGGTGTTGAAAAAGATGTTGAGGAGTTTTTACCAAAGGATTATATAAAAAGTGCAAAGAGAGATAGCAAGTTTGCTGATTATTTTATATCAAATGGAAAATATCAAACAGAAATGTTTAGAAATTCATTTTGGTATAATGGTGAAGTTCTTGAATTTGGAGAACCAAAATCTGATTGTCTTTCAAAACCAGATATAAATAAAATAAATGATTTAAAGAAAAAACATAATATTAGTGGAAAAAAAATTGTTTTGTATGCTCCTTCGTTTAGAAATGATAAAACATTTTATGATAAATTGTATTTTGATGTTGAAAAACTTTTAGATGTAATAAACACAAAATTTAAAGATGATTATATTTTGTGTCTTAGACTTCATCCAAATGATGAAAATCTTAGTAATATAGATTCTTTCAAGAATTGCATTGATTTAACACAAGAAGAAGATGCAAATTTAGTGTTGGTGACAAGTGATATTGTAATATCAGATTATTCAACCATGGGAATGTATTTTGCACTAACAAACAAGCCAACATTTATATATGCTCCTGACTATGATTATTACATACAAAAAGAAAGAAAGTTATATGTAGATTTGGAGAATTATAAGTTGCCATTTGCTAAAGATTTTGATACATTATTAAACAATGTAAAAGAATTCGATAATAAAAAATATTTGCACAATATAAAATTAATGAGGGAAGAATATTCTCTTTGTGATAATATAGATTCATCTAAAAAAATAAAAGAATATTTGCAAGATAAGAAAAAAATATAGTAAAGTAAATATATTATATAAAAAAACAAATGTTGAGGTGAAAATAATGGTTATAGGATACACAGCAGGTGTTTATGATTTGTTTCATATTGGACACTTAAATTTATTAAAAAATGCAAAAGGTATGTGTGATAAACTTATTGTTGGTGTTACAACTGATGATTTGGTTTTATATAAAGGAAAACGAGCTTTGATTCCTTTTGATGAAAGAATAGAGATTGTAAGAAATATAAAATATGTTGATGCTGCAATTCCTCAATATGATATGGATAAATTAACTGCTTGTAAAAAATTAGGAGCAACTGTGTTGTTTGTTGGAGATGATTGGTATAATACCGATAAATGGAATAAATATGAAGAAGAGTTTCAAAAAGAGGGTATAAAAATAGTGTATTTCCCTTATACAAAAGGAATATCTTCAACTATTCTTAATAATGCATTGAAAGAAGCTAGAAATAATAAGGATGATCTTTTAAAAAAAGGAGATGAAGACAATGATAGATAAAAATTTTTGTATGAGTTCATACCTTGCATTTAGATACATAGAAAAAGAAGATAAAGATTTTAAAGATGGTGAATTTCATAAAAATATAAAGATTATTCCAGAAAATGAAAAGATTTTGGTTTATACAGCGGATGATATTGATAATGAAATAAAAAAGTGTTTTGATAAACTAAAAGATGAAAAATTGGGAATTTTTCTTTCTGGTGGTATGGATAGTGCCATTCTTGCTTCATATATGCCTGGTTGTGATGCTTACACTTTTAGATTTTTAAATGGTGATTTTCAAAAAGAGGAACTGGCAAGAGCTGAATATTATGCCAAAACTTATGGTTTGAAACTGCATTATATAGATATTGACTGGAACACTACAGTTGAGGGATATGTTGATGCATGTATGGAAGCAAAAAAAGCTCCTGTTCATTCAATTGAACCACAATTACTTCAAGGTGCAATTCAAGCAAAGAAAGATGGGATTACCAAAATGGTTATTGGTGAAAGTTCAGATTTAGTATTTGGTGGAATGGATAAATTGTTGGCCAAAGATTGGACATTTGAAGAATTTAAAAAGAGATATACATTTACAGAGCCAGAACTTGTGTTAAAAGAACCTGTTTCAATGGATTATTTATTTGAAAGATATAGAAATGGAAATAATATAGATTTTTTGAAATTTATGGATGATGTATTTTCGGTTGAAAGTTCAAGTTCTTATTTAAATTCTTTGACTGTTGCTGGAATGAAGTATATTGATCCCTATGCTAAATTGAAGATGGGCGACCCATTAGATTTAAATAGAGTTAGAAATGGTGAATCTAAATATTTAATTAGAGAACTTATGCATAGAAAATATCCTGATATTCCAGTACCAGAAAAAGTTCCAATGCCAAGACCGGTAGATGAATATTTTAAAGATTGGAAAGGTCCATCAAGAGAAGAGTTTTTGGATGATTTAGATATGTCTCAATTTACAGGAAATCAAAAATGGCAAATTTGGTGTTTGGAAAGATATTTAAATTATATTGAAAAATAGAAAAGCACTGGCAAAAATGCCGGTGTTTTTTTTGTGAAAAAAACATTAAAAAATATAAAAATTAATCAATAAATATTTAAAATTCGGGGTTGACTTTAAGGCCATAAAGGGAATATAATAAAAGTGGACTTAATCTTGCTGAATAATTTGTTAAATGGCTTATTATTGGGCGGGTTTTACTGGTTTAATTATAATTAAAATGTAAGGTTTTGTAACAAGTTTAAGGAGAATTATAAATGAAAAAGAAAATTTTAAGTTTATTAATTGCTATTTGTATGGTTATTCCAATGACTTTGTCTTTGGTTGCTTGTGGTGATGATGAAACTGTTGATGAAACACCTGCTGCAACAAAACAAAGCACAATGGCTTCTGACAATATTACACTTAGCTATACTTCAACAGTTTATGATGGAACTGAAAAAGAGCCAACTGTTACTCTTAAATATGGTGAAGCAGTTGTGTCAAGTGACAACTATACTGTTGAATATTCAAACAATGTTAATGTGGGAACCGCAACTGTTGTTGTTAGATCAAAAGACGACAGTGCTGTTTTAGATGCAAACCTTAAGTTTGAAACAACTTTTGAAATTAAAGAAGCTCCAATCGAAGTTTCAACAGTTGAAGAACTTAATGCCGCAATTATGATTACTGATGAAAATCACATAATCACTCTTACAAAAAATCTTGAAATGCAAAAAGATTCTGCGAAAAAAATTATTCCTGTTCTTATTTTTCCAAAAACAGAAGATATGATTGTTAAAATTGATCTTGCAGGTTTTGATATTAATTCTTCATTTAACATTAGATCAATGTCTATGGATAAAAAAGAAACAACAAATAATTCTGCAACAGTTGTAATTAAAAACTCAACAAAAGAAGAATCTGTTATTGGATGTGATGATAATTCAATTGATTATGCAATGGTAATCAGAGCTGCTCACGAAGGAATTTTTGATATCACTTTTGAAAATGTTACATTCCAAGGTTATTGGGGTGCATTGTCAACAAATGGAACTGATTTTGCTGCTGCAAAAGTTGTTGCAAATAAATGCAAATTTTTAGCCCTTAAAGAAACTGCTGAAAATGGTGAAGATGCTGCAGTTGCTGCATACCTTCCAGCAGGAAAATATATTTATGAATTTGTTGATTGTGAATTTACAGGTTATGGTGCATATTACACAAAGAGCGGACATCACACTCTTAAAAACTGTATTATGACTGCAACTGGTGAAGATAAATTTCCTGTAGCATTTGCTGGAAGTGGTTGTGCTGTAACTGGTTCTGCTTTAATGATTGATTCTTGTTCAAACAATATTCATTCACCAGCTGCTGGATATTCATATTCACTTACTGTTGATGTTTATGGCGGTGTTTATACAAGTGCTTCAAATTATGCAATTCAAGAATTTAGCACATATCAAGAAACTGCTCAAAGAGTTTGCTATTCATTTGTTTATGTTTCAGCCGCAGAATTAAATCAAAATGAAGAACTTGATACAGCTATGAATTTTGAAAATACAGCTGCAATTTCAACTCATATTTACGATGATGACAACGATGCGGTTTGCAACAAGTGTATGGCAAAAAGAGAACTTCCTGCTTGTAATCTTTGGGACGGTTCAACTGCTGCAGTTCCAATGGTTGAAAACAGCAAGTTAATCAAAATTTCAACCGCTGAACAACTTGCAGGTCTTGCAAAAGCTGTTAACTCTGGAACAACATTTGAAGGTTATGTAATCAAGCTTGAAAAAGATATTGATTTGAATAATCTTGAATGGACACCAATTGGTTATGGTTCTGGAAATTATAATGGAAAAGTTTTATATGGTTATGCTTTCAAAGGAACATTTGATGGAGATAACCACACAATTTATAATTTAAAAATTACAAACTTTAACAAAGGTGGAAAGCAAACTGGGGCATCTTCTGGTATTGCATTGTTTGGTCAAACAATTGGTGCAACAATTCAAAAATTGAAAGTTGTTAATGCAGAAGTTTGTGGAAATCACTATGTTGGAACAATTGCTGGTTGGGCACTTAACACTGATATCAACCGCTGTGAAGTTCAAAATGCCTCTGTTGATTGCAGATTTAAAAACACACATGAATCTGGTGATAAAGCTGGTGCAATTGTTGCTCACCTTGCAAGAGGAAACAAATCTAGTGATGCTGCATCAATCACAGAATGTGTTGCTATCAACTGTTCAGTAATGGCAGATAGAGATGCTGGTCAAATTATTGGTTGTATAAGCAATTATGCTGTTAGTTATCAAAACGAAGCTACAAGAGTTATTGTTGCTTGGAACGAAACCGGTTCAACTCCAGGCACATCTAACACCAATATTCAAAATGATATTTGTGGAAGAATAGCTAATGGTTAAAATAAAAAACACTTGGAATTTCCAAGTGTTTTTTTTGTGTTTGTTAAATCTTTGACTTGATTTGATTGATGATATTATAATAATGTTACTATAAATTTATTAAGGAGTGTTAATGGCTATTTTAGAAACAAAGCACACTGGTTCAAGAATTGAAAAAATTAAGAAAGATTTAATTAGAGTAGTAACCGCAATTGGTTGTTTAAGTATGCTTATATTTTTGGCATATTATATTTACTTGGTTACATTAAACTTTGATGATGTTTTTTACTTGATTGCATATTCAATTTTAATAGTTTTGATATTAACTTTATTTGTTGTCGAACTATCATTAAAAGAAAGTAAGAAGTTATTGAAAAATGAAAAACGATTAGTTGCAGAGAAAAAAAGAAAAATAAAAAAAGGAATTAAAGTTTTTAAATTTATTGTGAAGACAGCTCTTGTTGGTCTTGCAATTTATGAAACTGTTACAAATTTTGATTTAAAAATTTCGAATATTGCAAATGTTGTTTCTGCTGTGATTCTTGTTGTTCAAATATTACTTGAAATCGTTGTTAATTATATTGTTAAACAAATTGATTATTTTAGATTGTCAATAGAATTAGATTTAAATGACAGTCATGCTTTAGTTCAAAAATTAATAGATAAAATTATGCCGATGAAGAGTTTAGAAGAAGATGTTATCTTAACAAACAACTTGGAATTGCATTCAGTAGAAGAAAGAAAGATGATTGTAGATATTCAAAAAGAAGCTAAAAAATATGAAAAAAACAGAACTGAAAGAGAAAAAGTTCTTAAAGAAATGCTTCCAGAACCAGAAAAGAAATCAAAATTTGCTTTTTTGAATAAAATTTTTAAGAAATAAAAACAAGAAAGGGTGGTTGTTTCCACTCTTTTTATTTGGTTAATTTTTTTTGTTGTTTGCTTGTCAATAATTTTTAAAATGGATATAATTGAATTAACAACTATAACAAAAAAAGGAGATGTTTTATGAGAAAAATTAAAGTTGTACAATATGGTTGTGGAAAAATGTCTAAATGGATTTTGAGATATTTACACGAACACGGAGCAGAAATCGTTGGTGCTATTGACATCAATCCAGAAATCGTTGGTATGGATGTTGGTGACTATGCTGAACTTGGTGTTAAACTTGGTGTTAAAATTTCAAGCAATGCTGATGAAGTTTTAGATAATTGCGATGCAGATGTTGCAATTGTTACACTCTTCTCACTTGTTGAAGAAATTTATCCACATGTTGAAAAATGTGTTCAAAGAGGAATTAATGTTATCACAACTTGTGAAGAAGCAATTTATCCAAACACAACAGCAGCTGAATATACAAACAAACTTGATGCAATTGCAAAAGAAACAAACTGCACAGTTACAGGAAGCGGTATGCAAGATATCTATTGGATTAACTTTGTTGGTATGATTGCTGGTGGTTGCAATTCTATCAAAAAAATCAAAGGTGCATATTCATATAATGTTGATGAATATGGTTTGGCTCTTGCAAAAGTTCATGGTTGCGACCTCACTCTTGATGAGTTTGAAAAGACTCTTGCTCATCCAGAAGAAGTTATTCCATCTTATGCTTGGAACTCATCAGAAGCTCTTTGCTCAAAACTTGGCTTGACAGTAAAATCAATCAAACAAGAAAATGTTCCATACACTTCAGATAAAAACATTTATTCTGAAACTCTTGGAAAAGAAATTGAAGCTGGAAGAGTTATTGGTATGGCTTCAGTTGTTACAATTGAAACTTATCAAGGAATCACAATTGAAGAACAAACAATTGGAAAAGTTTATGGTCCAGATGATGGTGACCTTTGCGATTGGGAAATTGAAGGCGAACCAAATGTTAAATTTAAGGTTGAAAAACCTGCAACTGTTGAACATACTTGTGCAACAATTGTTAACAGAATTCCATCACTTCTTCGTGCACCAGCTGGTTATGTAACTTGTGACCAACTTGAAGAAATCAAATATATGGCTTATCCAATGGAAAACTATTTAAACATTGACTAATCAATAAAAAAGAAAAAGACTTATGATGATTCATAAGTCTTTTTTTGTGTGTAAAATTTACCATGTGCTGATAGTAAAAAGAAAGTAAGGAACAATATTCATTATTATAAAAAATTTTTTTGCTGATTCAGTCATTTCTTTGTGTGTTAAAAGATAAATAAATTGGAAAATGCTATAAATAACCAAGCCAATACCCAAAATTTTAAGTAGGATAGCTTTGCAGAAATAAACAAGAGCTATTCCAACAAGTGAATATAAAATTGAACCGCTTATAACCGCCAATTTAAATTCACGGTTTTCATATTTTTGTTCTTCTTCTGGTGTTAAACCTATTTGCATAAAATTCTCCTAAAATAATTTTAACAATTATTTGCTTTTAGTAGTTTTTGATTTAGAGGTTTTTGAAACCTTTTTTTCAGCAACTTTGGTTACTGTTTTTTTGGCAGCTTTTGGTTTTGATTCTTTTTTTGCCGCTGTGGTTTTAGAAACAGTGGTTGATTTTTTTGGTTTGGTTTCTTTGGTTTCAACTTTTTTTGTTTCTTTTTCTTTAGATTCAACTGACTTTTTTGCTTTTGTTTCAGTCTTTGTTGCTTTGGTGGTTTTAGCTTTTGCAATTTTTTCAGTTTTAGCTTTTACTACTTTAACTGGTTTTGATTCTTCTTTTTTAACTTGTTTCAAAACAATTGCTGTTCTTGCAGGAAGGTAAAGTTCAATATAATTTTGTCCGTCAAATTTCTTTGATGGGTATGTCATATGATAAACCATACCATTTCCGCCATATTTGAAGTCATCTGTGCAGAATTCAACAGTGTAATCAGAATCATCAAAAACAGGAACTAAAACATTTGTAAGTGAATTTGTAGGGCTAAAGTTAAATGCAAAAATAAGTCCGTGACGATAAAACACAATGGTTTGCTCAGGGTTTTTCAAAAGCAATAAGTCAGCCATTTGTTGTCTGAACATATTGTTTTCTTTGGTTACTCTGATCATATCTTTGTCAAATTCGCCAAGCCATTCATATTTTAAATAGCCATTATATCTAAGGCTCCATTGTCTTCTGCAATAGTGGAAACTCCAACCATTGCCTTCTCTTGGAAAGTCAATCCATTCTGGGTGACCAAATTCGTTGCCCATAAAGTTGAGATATGCTTCACCGCCACCGGCAAGTGTGAACAATCTAATCATTTTGTGAAGTGCAATTGCACGGTCGATTACTGGGTTGTGGCAAATCTTATCCATTTCTGTATACATAACAGAATCTGCTAAACGGAAAATTACAGTCTTGTCACCAACAAGTGCTTGGTCGTGGCTTTCAACATAAGCAACAGAATTTTCACCAGGTCTTCTAAGACACATATCAGCCCACATTTTTTCAATGTTCCACCATTCATCTTTTTGTTCTTTTATGGTCTTTATCCACATATCAGGAAGCCCCATTGCAAGACGATAGTCAAAACCAATACCGCCTTGGTGAATTGGAAGACACATTCCCGGCATACCAGACATATCTTCTGAAATGGTTATTGCAGAAGGATTAACTTGTCTGATTAAGTCGTTCGCAAGTTGAAGATAGGTGATAGCTTCAGTGTTTGTGTTGGTTGAGAAGTATTTTTTATTGTTGTCAAATGCTTCGCCAAGACCGTGGTCGTGATAAAGCATTGATGTTACACCGTCAAAACGGAATCCGTCAAAGTGATATTCTGTGAGCCAGAATTTAAGATTTGATAATAAGAAGTGAATAACTTCATCTTTTCCATAATTGAAACATTTTGTGCCCCAAGCTGGATGTTCACCCTTGCCACCATCGTGGAAGAATTGCCATGTGGTTCCGTCGAACATATTGATTCCTTCGGCGGTGTTGCTAACAGCATGAGAGTGAACAATGTCTAACAATACTCTGATTCCAAGTTTGTGTGCTTTGTTAACCAAATACTTCAAGTCTTCTGGCTTTCCAAACCAAGAAGATGCCGCAAAGAAACTTGAAACTTGATATCCAAAACTTCCATAATATGGGTGTTCCATAATTGCCATCAATTGAATTGTGTTATAGCCACATTCTTTTATGTATGGAAGGGTATAGTCTGCAAATTCGCGGTATGTTCCAACATGACCGTGTTCTTGAGCCATTCCAACATGGGCTTCATAAATGTAAAGATATTCTTCACCTTTGAAGTTTTTGTCTGTCCATTTGAATTGCTTTTTGTCGTCAACAATTTCACAGCACCATGCATAGGTTACTGGGTCTTGAACAACTCTTTTTGCATAAAGTGGAATATGCTCAGTTCTTGTCATATTTGCATCGACAATTGTTTTAACTTTGCAGCCTTCCCAAAGAGCATCGTCACCGTCAAGTTTTAATTCCCAAATGCCGTTTTCAAGTTTGGTCATAGGGTGGTCAAGCCAGTGCCAGTCATTGAAATCTCCGGTTAAGTAAAGTTGATAAGCACTTGGTGCCCATTCACGATAAACCCAACCGCCGTTAATGTGGTGAAATCCAAAATAATCGTGACCGTTGGCAAACTCATTTAACGATTTGTTTCCGCCAAGAAGTCTCCATTTTGTGTGGTGATAAAGGTGCATTCTATATTCAATGTCGCCCCAAAACTCTTTTAATTGTGGATTAAATTCAAAAAGTTTATACATAAAATTCTCCTATAAACATCTTCATAAATAACATAATCTATTATAACTTTTTTGCAATTTGCAAGTCAATAAAATTAAATGTGTATAGAAGGCAAATAAAAAATGGAAATTTGACAAAAGAAAAAGAAGTGGAAAATTTCCACTTCTTTTGATTATGGTGCACCCGGAGAGATTCGTAAGGAGTAAGGCGACGGAATAACGAAAAGCATTTGAGTGTCACAGATGTTGCATTCGCGACGGGTGTATAAATGAAAAAAACAGCGAACTTTGTCGCTGTTTTTAAGACTGGTGCACCAATAGAAACGATACTTGAATCCCAAGTATCGTTTTTTATTTTATATAAATTTCGTTTTGACGACAGGGTGTGTGCTTGCCTTTGGTTGTTTTGTGGAATTGAAATGTTTGTAAAATTTCTATTTCTTCTTTTTAAATTCCTTCATGCCATAGGTTGAACCGCCATCGCAAAGAACATCAACACCAGCAAGATAACCATTCCTTTCGTCAGCAACAGTTGCTAATGCGTAGCCAAGTTCTTCTGGCTTTCCCATACGTTCTTCAGCAGAGAATGGTATTAACATTCCGCCATCTTCTTTTTCAAGGTTGCCCATGTCTGTAGCAATAAGACCAGGGCTTAATGATACAACTCGAATACCTTTCAAACCATATTCAAAAGCTGATTTTTTTGCATACCAAACAACAAAGTTTTTAGAAAGAGAATATGCAAAACCTTTTCTTTGATATTCGCCTTTAGCAAGATTTGAGCGCTTAATAAGTTTTTTAATAAATAATTCCTCATTTGTTTCTGCAAGTTTGTAAGCTTTTTTAGGAATGATAAAACTTGGTAAAATATATGCAGAGTTTGAAGAAACATCCACGATAACGCTGCCAGGTTTCATAACCTTTGAAAATTCTTGATTGATATAAACTGTGCCAAGAGCATTGATTCTAATAATGCTTTCTTGAGTGCCTTTCATAGCTGGGGATACACCTGCAGAATTGATAACATTTTTTACTTCACCAAGTGAAGATGCAAAATCAACAAGTTCTTTCACACTTTCTCTGCTTGAAGTATCGCAGGTTTTAGCGTGTGCATCATAACCTAATTTTTTAAGTTCGGCTACAGCACCTTCTAATTTGGAAAGAGTTCTTCCTGAAATAACAATAATTTTATCTTTTGGCATAAATTTTGCAGCAGCAAGGCCCATTCCGCTGCCGCCCCCAGTAATAACGCATACATTTGCCATAATTAAATAAATCTCCTTTTTTATTTAAGGTTAACAAATACAAAATTAAATGTCAACAAATAATGGGGATTCCCAATATGATGTGTGTTATTATGGAAAAAATAGGAAATTAAAAAAAAGAAACCCGATATTCGAGTTTCTTTTACATTGGTGCACCCGGAGAGATTCGAACTCCCGACCATTCGGTTCGTAGCCGAGTACTCTATCCAGCTGAGCTACGGGTGCATTAACAAGAGATATAATATATCATTTTTGCCATTTTGTCAATAATTCAGCTTGAATTAAACAAAATTATAAACTACTAATTATAAAATTTTTCTTTTTGTGAGGAATATGATATAATGTTTTTGATATAAAATTTAAACAAAGGAATAATTTTTATGGCAAAAATAAAAACAAAAGCAGTTCTTTTTGATTTTGATGGAACTTTAACTGTTGGAAACTATAACAATATTTGGAAGGCCCTTTATCAAGTTTTGGGTTATCCAACTGACAGAAACTCTTCATATTATTTAACATATGTTGATTTTGTTAATGGCAAATTTGATTATGAAAAATGGGTTTCAATTAATGAAGATGACTTTAAAGCGGCTGGTCTTAGAAAAGAAACTTTTGATCAAGTTATGTCTGAAATCAAGCTTATTGATGGGCTTGAAATTGTGCTTGAAACATTGAAACAAAAAGGCATCAAAACTTTTGTTTTGAGTGGAAATTTTAAATATCTTATCAAAAGAGTGCTTGGTGATTTGGCAAATTATTTTGAAGATATTTCAGCAAACGACATTGTTTTTGATGAAAACGGAAACTTAGAAAAAGTTATTGCAACAAAATTTGATTATGAAGGCAAACCAGACTATATTAAAAAAGTTATGGAAGAACACTCTCTTGCCGCAGATGAAATTTGTTTTGTTGGCAATGGTGAAAATGATGGTTTTGCTTATAGATCTGGTGCAAAAACAATTTGCATAAATCCAGACCATGCTGACGAAGAAAATCAAGAAAAGTGGGCGGCTGTTATTAAAGAAAGTGATAACTTGAAAGATATTCTTGAATATATTGAGTAATTTTATTTTGCTATTGAAATTGGGTTTCAATTGATATAAAATATGATTATCGGAGACTAAAATGAAAACTAATGTAAAAAAGAAAACTAAAAATAAAACTAGCAAGATAAAAAACAATTCTCTTATTAAAGGAATAATTTTAATTTCAGCATATTTTGTGCTTTCGCTTGTTGTTGAAATGATAAATTTTGCAATGCTGGGTTTTGGAATATTTCCTGAAAACATTTTGTTTGATTTGGCATTTTTGGCTATAATTTGTGGATTGTTATTTTTGATTCCAAACAACACGGCAAAAATGGTTATTGAACTAGTTTTGCTTTTTGTTCAAATGGTGCTTTGTGTTGCAAATATAATTTTGATAAACAATACAGGTCTTGTGTTTCACTTAGAGCAACTTGTTGATGCGGGAAATGGTGCAGAATGTCTTGAACCATATATGGTTAATTTTGGGCTTGTTGTTGGACTTGCTGTTTTGTGGATTTCAACACTTGTTGCGGCAATTGTGTTTAACTATAAATTTAAAAAAGATTTTCAATTTAAATTTAAAAACAGACTTATTTTTTGGCTTGTTTCAGCTTTTTCATTTGTTGTGATTGGAAGCGGTTTTTCAGTTATTGGAACCGTTGTTAGAAACAATATTCAAAAGAATGCTTATGCATTTGCTGCAGATGGTGGAAAGGCAATTTCTAGTGGTGTTTATATGAAAAATGCCACAATGAAAACAATGGGAACTTTTGGATATTATTTTAATGATTTGGTTACCATTTGTTCAAATTCAAAATTTGCAACAACAGCTGAAAAAGATGCTGTTTTGAAAGATTTGAATCTTGGATTATATAATGAAGAAACAGCTGATGCTTCTGCAAAAGGCGACAACTTGATTTATATTTTGTTAGAGAGTTTTGATGAGTTTGCAATTGACCCATATAACACTCCAAACTTATGGCAACTTGCAAATGGTGGAGATGCAAAAGAAGCTGATGAGGCTGTTCCAAGAGGTTTTAGACTTGATAATTTCTACACAATGAATTATACAAATGACAGTGAATATATAAGTTTGCTTGGACATACAACCGAAAAGTATAGATTTGATAAATCTTTCAAAGAACACGGACTTACAAATCCATACAGTTTGCCACAATTGTTTAAATCGGCAAAATATGGTGCAGTGAATTATTTCCATCCATATGACTCAACTTATTATCACAGAGACGAAATTTATTCGGCTATGGGATTTGATAATGTTTATGGACTTGATGATGCTAAACTTAAAAATCCATCAACAGCTTTTGGTGATTGGGTTTTAGATAGTGAATATATTGATGCAATGATGAGCAAGTTTATTCCAGAAGGAAAAACATTTTTCAGTTATTACACAACCATTTCAACTCACGGACCATACACAGTTACTAATTCAAGATTAGATGCATATAAAAAAGTTTATAACTCAAATTTAGAGTCTTATAAAAGTTATTTAAAGAGTCTTGGTTATACATATCCAGAAGATAGACAAACCGAAGAGGAACTTCGTCATTACAAAGCCGCAGTTATTGATATTGACAAAATGATTGGTTTGATTTTCCAAGAACTTGAAAGACAAAATATTTTAGACAAAACTACTATTATTTTATTTTCTGATCACAATTGTTTTTATAATAATTTAAATGCAAAAATCAAAAATATTGAGCCAAGAGAGTTTTCTAACATTGATTTATATAATGTGCCTCTTTTGATTTATAACAATGAATATGATTCAATGTCATCAGATAAGTTCTGCAATATTTATGATTTATATCCAACAATTTGTGACTTGTTTGGTTTTGAACATAATTTGAAACTTACACAAGGTTATTCAATTATTAGAGATGATATTAAAAATTCACTTCATGTGTCATTTAAACACGGCATCTTTAATGGTGAGTATTATACAGAAAATTTAAGAGATATTGTCTTGCTTGTTGATAATCCAAAAATGTCAGTTGATGAATTTAAAACTTTGGCTTATAACTTTTTTGTGGAACAAGAAACTGTTGAGTTTGTTTATCACAACGACCTTTATAAATATAAAAAGATAGTGGAAAAATAACCACTATCTTTTTTTTATTTATTTTTTAATAAATTTAATTTTTTTGAAATTTGAGACAAAAAAATTGTTTTAAACTTGCTTTCGATTAAAAAAGTTAATTTATTGTTATTTGTTGTTAAATTGTATATTTTTATATTATTATTGCAAAATAATACAGAATTAAGAATAAATTTTAATTTGTTATCATCAGCAAAAACAATTGTAATTTGGGTTAAGTTGTCAATTGTTTGAACTGATATAAAATTTGATTCAACGGCAGAAATTAAGCTGCCTTTTTTGTTTGGCTCTGTTGAACTTTTTGAAATGATGTTTATGTTAAAATTTTTTGCAATTTGAATTGCTTTTGAATCTAAAACTCTTGCACCAGATTCTGCCATTTTTATCATTAAATCATAATTGGCTTTTTTGAGTTTTTTATAATTTAAAAATTGTGGGTCACCACAAAAAACTCCATCATAGTCAGAATATATTTCAACAGGTGAATCAAATATGGCAGCAATTGCAGCGGCTGTTGTGTCTGAGCCACCTCTTCCAAGAAGAGTGATTTCATTGTTTTTGTTTAAACCTTGAAAACCTGCAACCACAGCAACTTGATTAAGTTTAAAACAGTCTAAAATTTTTTGTTTATTTATATATGCGATTCGGCTGTTTGTGTAACTTCCAAACGATGATATGTTTAAATCATAAGCAGAAAAGCTTTTTGCAGGAACACCCATTTTGTTTAAAAGAATTGAAAACAGCGAAGCGGACTGAGTTTCGCCGGTTGATAAAAGTTTTGCGACCTCATAATCTGGTGAGTTTTCGCCACCATATTCTTTGGAAAGTAACAAAAGATTATCAGTGGTTTTTCCTATGGCACTTACAACAATTATTAGATTTTTATCATTTTTATAGATTTTTTTGATATATTTCGCTATTTTTTGCGATTTTTCAACCGAAGATAAACTCTTTCCGCCAAACTTTAAAACTCTCATATCATATTTTATGCAAATAATTGTTATTGTGTGATATGAAAAATTCTTTTGAATAATATATAAAAGGGGGTTTTATGAGTAAATGTAAAATTGCAATAGTTGGTGCAACTGGACTTGTTGGACAAACTATTCTTAAAGTTATTTATGAAGAAGGTTTATTTGAAAGTTGTTGTATTACAATGTATGTATCTTCAAAGTCTGCGGGAAAGGAATATTTGTTTAAAGGCAAAGTTTTTAGATTGGTTGAATTAAATGAATCCGCTTTGAATTTAAAATTTGATATTGTGTTATTTTCTGCAGGGGCAGAAGTTAGCAAAATGTGGGCAGATAAATTTATTAAAACTGGTGCGGTGGTAATAGATAACAGTAGTGCTTTTAGAAAATATGAAAATATTCCGCTGGTAGTTCCAGAAATTAATGGAGATTTGATTTGCAAAAATACAAAGTTAATTGCGAATCCAAATTGTTCAACAATTGAACTTGCAGTTGTGCTTGATAAACTTAAAAATTTGGGAAGGTTTGAAAAGGTTGTCGTTAGCACATATCAATCGGTTAGTGGTGCGGGTAGAAGAGCGGTTTGTGATTTGAAATATGGAACAAATATTTATTTTAAAAATGGAATCAAAGATAATCTAATTCCACAAATTGGTGATATTGATGAAAATGGTTATTCAAATGAAGAAAATAAAATTATGTTTGAACTTTCTAAGATTTTAAATCAAAAAATAGATATTTCGGCAACGGCGGTGAGAGTTCCAATTTCTGTGTGTCATGGTGAATCGGTTTATATTAAATTTGAAAATGATGTCAATTTGATAGATGCATTTAAAGAACTTGAATGTGAACATATTGATTTTTCTGAAAAAAATTTATTTTTTGCAAAAGATATTGCAGGAACCAACAAAACAACAGTTTCAAGAATTAGGCAAAAGAATAAAAATGAATTAGAATTTTTTGTTTTGGCAGATAATCTTCGAAGAGGTGCAGCTTACAATGCTGTAAAAATTGCTAAGATTATAATTCAAAATTATATATAATTCATAGTCGGCAACAATAAATGATATTTTAAGACAAAAAATGGTTAGATAACAAAAATTTTCATTTATAAATTTTGGCATAAGTTTTTTATTATGTTTTATATGGAAAATCTTAAAGCTAAAAGATTTTTGTTGATATGTTTGCATTTTGCTCTGCAAATGGTGTTTTCAAATATTGTTTTATTTGGAGTGTCATTTGCGGGGCTTCCTTTTGCGATTATAAAATTATTTTTTGATGGGAATGTATTTTTTGTTACCGCCTTTTATTTTGTTTCAAAGGTATATAAAATTAAAGAATTTAAAGCGGTGATTATTCTTTTTTATGAAATAGTGTTTTTAGTTTTATATTATTTTGGAAGAGAGTTTTTAAAAACAGACAAAAAAAGATTGATTGCTATTTTATTTTTGATATTTGCAAACACGGTAAAATTTTATTTTTCAATTACCTTACTTGAAACTTCGATTTTAACCATAATTGAAATTGTGTTTGAAATTTTAACATTTATTTATTTTTGGAAATTTTTCACTGTTTTTAAAAATAAGTTAATGTTTTATAAATTTGGAAAACTAGATTATTTTTTGTTTTCAATAATGGTGTTTTTGATTGGGCTTGGCATATTTGAATTTCAAATCATAAGAATAGATTTTTGTTTATTTGTTTCAAGTTTGTTTATAATAATATTTGCAAAATTATTTATGCCTGAAAGATTTTTTGTGACAGCAGTTGTGCTTTCGGTGGCGGCAGTGGTTGCAACGGGTGATGTTTTTGTTTTTGAATTCATTGTGATTTCTGCAACAATTGTTTCCATTATTCACGATTTTGGAAAGGCATTTTATGTGGCTATTACAACCATTATTTTTGTTGGATTATTGTTAATTTTTAAAAATGATAATATTTTTTCATATTTTTCAATTATTTTTGCGGTTTTTATTTATATTTTAATTCCAGACAAAATCATAAAAAGTTTTTCAGAATATCTTGAGTGTTCTAGTGAAAATATAATTTTAAATCAAAAACAAAATAAACAGATTGAGTCGGTTAAAGAAAGATTGTTTTTGATGTCTGACACACTTAAATCGATGCAAAAAAATTTTAAGTTTTTGTTGATTGGAAAAATTGATAGAACAAAAGCTGCCCATGAACTTTCAAAAGATGTGATTTTAAAAACCTGCAAAGAGTGTGAAAATTTTAGGTATTGTTTTAAAGAAAATATTAACAAGTTTCAAATGTTTGGTGACTTATTGTTAAAGGCAATTGAGAATAAAAAAATTTCTATTAATGATTTAACAAACGGCTTGTCTGCTTATTGCAACAAGCGATCAATTGTTATGAGCGAAGTTAATCAAATGGCGGCGATTTATCTTTCATATGAGTCGGCAATGAAATCACAAGATGAAAGCAAACTTATCATTTCTAGTGAGCTTGGAAATTTTTCAGCAGTGTTTGAAAATTTCGCAAAAAACATAAATAATTCAGTAAAAATCAATGAAAAATTATCAAAAATAGCAAAAGAACAGTTTATAAACTCACTTATTGATGTTAAAGAAATTGTTATTTTTGAAAATGAAAGTGGCATAGAATCGATTTCAATGATTGTTAAAAATGAACTTGCTGTCAAAAAAGAAATGTTTCAAGTGTTGTCTTCAGTGATAAAAAATGCTGTGCAAATTAAAAATATTGAAAAGATTGATTTGTCGGGTTTTTGCATGGTTAATATTTTGCCAAAGCCAAAAGTGAAACTTGAATTTGCAGTTGCCAGTAAGGCCAAAGAAGCAAAAAATGGTGACAGTGAGGTTATTGTAAAAATTTCTGAAAACAAATATTTTGTTGCAATTGCAGATGGTATGGGTCACGGTGAAGCTGCAAACAAAATGTCATCAATGGTTTTGGAATTAGTGAAGTCAATGTTTGAAGTTGGGCTTGATGATGAACTTGTTATTGAATCGGTTAATAAATTGTTGATTCCTGCTGGGCTTGATAATTTTACAACTATTGATGCGGTGGTTATTGATGCCGATAAACTCGAATGTAGTTTTATAAAAATGGGGTCATCGGTTTCGATTTTAAAGAGAAAAAATACAAGTGAAATTATCAAATCACAAAGTTTGCCGATGGGTATCGTGACTGCTGTGAAGCCAACAATTGTTAAAAAACGAATTTCAATAGGTGATATGATATTTTTGGCAAGTGACGGTGTTGTTGATTCGTTTAACCGGGTTGAAGATTATGCCAAAATTGTTAATGATGCAAAAATTTATCATCTTCAAAAGTTTGTTGATGATGTGATTTTTGATGCTGAAAGCATTAATCAAAAACATATTGACGATATGACCATTATAGGCATAAATTTATTGAAAAATTAAAAAAAATAGTCTATTATAATATTAGGTGGACTATGTTAGAATTTTTAGTTGAGAAATCAAATTTGAAAAGTGAAGACAGAATTGCTGTTGGAGTCAGCGGTGGTGCAGACTCAATGGTTCTTTTGTGTTCACTTTTTGATTTGCAAAAAAAAGTTAAATTTTATTTAAAAGTTATCAATGTTAATCACAACATTAGGGGTGAAGAAAGTGACAGAGATTCTGCTTTTGTGAAAAAGTTTTGTGAGTCAAAAAAGATTCCTTATGAAATTGTTTCGGTTGAAGCAAAGAAACTTAAATCAGAAGCAAAGATTTCTCTTGAAGAATCTGCCAGAAAATTAAGATATGCTGCATTTTCTAAGATTATGAAAAAAGATAAACTTAATAAACTCTTTTTAGCTCATCACAAAAACGATCAAGCTGAGACTATTTTGATGAATATTTTCAGAGGTTCAGGTGTTTTTGGTGCTGGTGGAATCAGAGAAGATGCTGTTATTTTTAGACCTCTTTTAAATTTGAAGAAGTCTGAAATTTTGAAAATTGCAAAAGATTATGCAGTTAAGTTTGTTGAAGATTCAACCAACAAAGATAATGATTGCACAAGAAATTATATAAGAAATGTTGTAATTCCTGAAATTGAAAAAGTTTATCCAAAGGCGGTTGATTCAATTTTTGCTTTTGGAGAAAAGTGCAAAGATATGCAAAAATTTGTTGAAAATCAGATAAATTTTGACTTAATTGAAGAATTTAATGATTATGTGCTTGTTAAATCAGCAGTTTTTTATATGAACCCAATTCTTGTTAGAGAGTATTTAAAAATTGCTTTTAGCAAGATTTCTGTGTTTGCAGATATTGAAGCAAAGCATTATGATCTTGCTATGGCACTTTCTCAGGCAGAAGTGAATTCAATGCTTAATTTTCCTCACGATGTGGTTTTGAAAAAGACTTATGCTGGTATTAAAATTTCAAAATCAAAGGCAAAAAAGATTGTTGCTGATGAGTTTAATTTTGTTATTGGTAAGATTGAAATTCCAACAATTGGTGAAATTGTTGCTGAAATTGTTGAGCCTCAAGATGTGGTTTATGGTGAAGGTTCACTTTTTGTTGATGGTTCAAAAATTTCAACTAATGCAGTTTGGAGAACTAGAAGACTTGGTGATGTTTTTGCAAAACTTGGTTCGGGTTCAAAAAAACTTAATGATTATTTTACAGATAAAAAAATTGATACAGATTTTAGGGATGGCATTCCACTCCTTGCTATTCAAAATCAAGTTTGTGTTGTTGCAGGTCTTGATGTTAGTGAAAATGTTAAAATTGATGGAAACACAGACCAAATTGTTAAGATTACATTTTTTAAAAAGTAATATTCTTGACAATTTACTTAATGTTAATTTATACTAATTATGTAGGGGAGAGCTACTATGATTTTTAAAAGTAGATTTAGTATTTTTAGATTAATCGGCTTCGTTGTTCTTGCTGTTGCTGTATTATTTTTTGTATTTAAAGCATCAATTACAGGTAGCATTGTATAATGAAGAAAAAAAAGTCAGGTTTTATTTTGAAAATAGTGATTTGTTTATCACTGATTATAGCCATTTTTACGGGTGGCTACTTTTTTCTTGATAAAAAAATAGTTCCTAAGTATTTTGGTAGATATGGAATCAATGGTGTGCCTGACCTTGTTGGAGTTGTTTCATCGCTTTATAACAGTCCAAAAGAATCTCAAATTGTGACAAATGGCCACACTCAAACAGATTTTTCAACAGCAGTTGTTAAACTTCAAAAAGCTGGATATAAAATCAATGATGATGGTTCGATGCAAGAAACTGTGTTTAAAGATTTTCAAGGCGATGGAAAAATTCAGTTGACCGATAAAGAACTTGCTGCGATTTGTAACAAATTTTTGCAAGATGGAATTTTGATTGATGCACTTCCTGATTTGAACTATTTGAACATTATTAATATTTCAATTTTAGAAGTTAAAATCACTCCAGATGAAAAGTCAAAAGAAGAAGATTCAGAATATTATACAAAAGCAAATCTTTCACTTATTATGAAGATTGACACAAAAGATATAAGAGAACAAATTGCAGAACAAATGCAAACTCCAATCTTTTTGCTTGATATGATTATTCCTGATGAATTGTATTTCTCAATTTCTTATGATATTGAAGTTAGTGAAGAAGAAACTATCACTTCAAACGGTTTGATTACCATAAATGGTAGAAGCGAAAAACAAAGCAAGGTTTTGATTGACTTGCTTATTGAATTTATTTTCCCAGATGAAGATGATATGAATAAAGACAAGTTTACAAATGAACTTGGTAGTGTTATTGTAAAAGCGGTCGATGTTCTTGGTGATTTTAAATTTGCTGGAAACTTTGGTGCAGGTGAAAAACAAAATGGTGTTGTTGTTAACCCATTTGGCTCTGTTTTAGAGTCTGTTGAAACCCCTGAAACTTAAGATAGTGAAGAGCAAACAGAACAAGAAAATGAAGGTCAAACAGAACCAGAAGAAGTTGAATAAAAATAAACAAAACAGCCCTCTAAATGGGCTGTTTTTTGTTTTGTTTGTATTTTTTATTAATTTTTTAATTATTTTTTATTAATTTTGCGGTTTTTTATTTAATAAAAATCTTGCCTAATTCAACAATCGGAACAATTGACAGGCTAGTTAAAACAACAAATAACCATTGAACTAGGGTTAGTTTTGTTAAGCTAAATATTGCTGACAGTGGTGAAATAAAGTAAACTGCCAAAATGAGTGCAATCAAAATAATGAAACTTAGATTGAAAAACTTGTTTTTAAATATATTGATTTTAAAAATGCTTTTTTCAGATTTGCAGTTTACTGCATGAATTACTTGCATAAAACAAATTGTTAAAAATGACATTGTTGTTGCGACGGCATCAGAGTAATAGTTTCTGGCGAAAACAAACATCAAAAGAACGATCGCTGTTTGAACAAACCCTTGATAAATTATTGAGTTTCCAACAAAGCCAGACAAAATTGATTTTTTTGGATTTCTGGGCGGCTGATTCATAATGTTTTTTTCTTCAGGTTCAATGCCAAGAGCAAAAGCTGGAAGGCTGTCTGTGACCAAATTTATAAACAAAATTTGAACAGGCAAAAGAAAAGTTGCTGCAGGAATTGCAAGTGATGTTATGAATATGCCAAGAACCTCAACAATGTTGGTTGAAAGCAAAAATAATATGGTTTTTGAAATGTTTTGATAAATGGTTCTGCCTTGTTTGATGGCAGTTGTGATAGATACAAAGTTGTCGTCAGAAACAATTAAGTCGGCAACTTCTTTTGTGACGGCAGTTCCTGTGATGCCCATACAAGCACCAATGTTGGCTGCTTTTATGCTTGGTGCATCATTTACACCATCGCCGGTCATTGCAACAATGTGTCCGTTTGATTTTAATGCTTTTACAATTTTAAGTTTATGTTCAGGGGTTACTCTTGCAAAAATTGAATATTTATCAATTATTTTTGAAAGGTCGCTGTCGGTGAGTTTGTTGATTTCTTCACCAGTTAAAATTTCTTTTTTGCTTTTTGCAAGATTAACTGACTTTGCAATAGAATAAGCGGTGAGTGGGTGGTCACCTGTTATCATAACAACTTTAAGCCCTGCCGATTTACATTCTTTGATAGCGGCGGAAACTTCTTTTCTTGGAGGATCAACAATTCCAATAAGTCCAACAAATGTGAGTTCGTTATCAATAGTTGAAGAGTTTTGTTTTGTGGCAATTGCAATAACTCTTTCACCCATTTTGCAAAGGGTTTCGTTTCCGTTTAAAATTTTATATTTTTGTGCATCAGTAAGTGGTTTTTCTTCACCGTTCAAAATTAGTTTTGTGCAGTTTGGCAAAATTTTGTCGATGGCACCTTTTTGATAAATTGTTTTTGTTCCATTGCACTCACAAACAACTGTCATTGTTTTTGTTTTTGAATTAAATTCTTGTTCTGCAACAACTTTGTTTTCTGTTTGAATTTCTTTTATATTTATGTTCTTTTTAAATAAAAATTTTAAAAGGGCAGTTTCGGTGGCATCGGACAAAATGTTATTGTGTTCATCAATAATGGCTTTATTGCAAACTGCAATTGCTTTGACTAATTCTTTATTGCAATTTGTGGAAAAGTCTGTTTCGGAAAATAGTTTATTTTCTAAAAAAATATGACTAACAGACATTTGGTTTTTGGTTAAAGTTCCGGTTTTGTCGGTGCATATAACTGTACAAGCACCAAGTGTTTCAACCGCAGATAATTTTTTGACAATTACATTTTGTCTTGAAAGCTTTTGAACTCCCAAAGCCATTATTATTGTGATGACCGCCGGAAGACTTTCGGGAATTGCTGCAACAGCCAGAGCAACAGCAATTAAAAAAGAATCCATAATATTGCCGTTTTTATTGGTGAAAATTTGAACCAAAAAAACTATTAATACAATGCCAAGCACAAGAAAGGTTAGAGCTTTTCCAATTTTATCAATATTCTTTTCTAATGGAGTTTTTTCTTTTATTTCACTTGCCAAAACTTTTGAAATTTTTCCAATTTCAGTGTTTTTTCCTGTGGCGATTGCAATGCCAGTTCCGTGACCGGCGGTGACGACTGT
>JAZRNH010000042.1:0-2415 GCA_045648025.1 Clostridia bacterium | reverse complement strand
TTTTCCAATTTTATCAATATTCTTTTCTAATGGAGTTTTTTCTTTTATTTCACTTGCCAAAACTTTTGAAATTTTTCCAATTTCAGTGTTTTTTCCTGTGGCGATTGCAATGCCAGTTCCGTGACCGGCGGTGACGACTGTGCCAGAAAAACAAATATTTTCTTGTTCTTGAATTGTTGCAGTGTTTTTTGTTAATGTTTTTGCAGATTTTAAAACAGAGTTGCTTTCACCAGTGAGAGAACTTTCATTGGTTTTTAAATTTGTTGCAGAAATTAGTCTGATATCTGCTGGAACGAAGTCGCCAGTTTCAAGTTCAACAATGTCTCCAACAACAACTTCGGTAGATTTTATTTTTTGGACAATATTATTTCTAATGACTTTTGCAATTGGCTTGGTTGATTCTTGAAGGGCGGCAAGAGCATTTTCAGCTTTTTGTTCTTGAATGACTCCAACAATTGCATTTGCTATCACTATTGATAAAATTAAAATGGATTCAAACAGATTTTCTTTGCTATTTGAAAAAATTGAATTGAGTCCTGAAATTACTGCAGAAATAAGCAAAATGATAATCATTATATTTTTGAATTGCAAAAAAAATCTTTTTAAAAAACTAACCTTTTTTGGTTTATCTAATTCATTGATTCCAAACTGTTCACGGTTTTTAATGACTATGTTTTCAGATAGTCCCGTTGGTTTGGAATTTAGTTTTTCATAAATATACTCGATGGTTTTGTTGTAAAACATTAATATACCCCTTTATTTAAGGTATATTATTTGGGCAATAAAAAAATGCCACTTTGCGGTGGCATTTGTTAAAAGTCAATATTGATGTCAAAATCATTTTCTTCACTTTTTTCATAGTTTTCACTAAGACTTGAAAGAAACAATGCGGTGTCTTTTGGAATTAATATTTTCTTTACGGCTCTTGCTTTGAGTTTCTCAATGATATTCATTTCATAAAGTGAAACTGCTTTGCCGTCTCCAACAATAATGTGGTCTAAAACCTCAATAGAATTTAAAAGACAACTGCAAATGAGTGAATAGGTGAATCTGCAATCTTCGTCAGACATTGCAGCTTTGCCAACAGGGTGGTTGTGAGAAACAATGATTCGATTGCAATTAACAGACATTGCAAATTCGGTTATATCTCTTATATCAACAGTGATTTGGTCGGTTGTGCCAGACTTTATCATTTTTGTTCCAAGCACTTTGTTGTTTTTTGAAAGGCACACAACATGAAATTGTTCTAGCTTTACAGCAGTGTAAAACTTTTTGCAATATTCTTTTGCTGAGGCAGATGAAGACACAAGTTCGCCTTCTTTTGGCATATTGATAGCAGTGGTCATATTTGAGATGAGTTTCAAATATGTTGCTGTGCTAAGCTTCACACCGTCAACCTCTTGAAGGTCTTTTATTGATGCAGAAAGCACTTCTTTTATTGAACCAAATTTGTTTAAAAGATTATGAGCAATTGGATTTGTATCTTTTTGAGGAATTGCATAAAAGAGCAAAAGTTCAAGTTGTTGAACTTCGGTCATTGTGTGTATGCCGTTTTGAACATATTGAGATTTGAGTCTTTCTCTGTGACCTTTGTGAATAGCCACAGGTTTTTCTTTTGTGGTTTTCTTTGGCTCTTTGGTTTTTGATAAGTCTCTTTTTATATAAGAAGGAACTTCGGTTTTATTGTCTCTGAGTTTCATAATTTTATCCTTTTTGTTGTTACAGGTTTTTTATTAGTATAACATATTTATATTTAATTTAAAAATATAATTTTTATGAATTTCTTTTTTATGAATTTATTGCATATTTTATAAAATGCAGTTATAATTATTTATGTAATTTTTAAGGAGATTTTTATGTTTAAACTACTAAAATATTTGAATAAAAAAGATATTTTTCTTGTTTTGGTGAGTTGTTGTTTTGTGGTTTTAAATGTTTACTGCGAACTTTCGATTCCTGACACAATGCAAGATATCATAATTATTATTAAAAGCAGCGGAAAGGTGAGTGAAGTTTTAACACAAGGGCTTTATATGCTTGGTTTTGCAGTGTGTTCGGTTGCTTCAATTATTATTGCTAAATTCTTTTCAACAAGAGTTGCAATTGGTCTTGGAAAAACCATTAGGTCAACTGTTTTTGACAAAGTTATAAATTTTTCAGATGCTGAAATCAAACACTTTTCAACAGCAAGTTTAATCACAAGAACAACCAATGATGTAACTCAAGTTCAAAATGTTGTTGCTATGGGTTTGACTCTACTAGTTAAAGCTCCTATTATGTCGGTTATGGCGATTGTTAAAATTGTCAACACAAACCTTGCTTGGACGGTTGCAACTGCAACAGCTGTGCTTTTGATTTTGATTACACTTTTGATTATTGTGTTTGTTGCGATCCCTAGATTTAAAAGAGTTCAAA
>JAZRNH010000041.1:0-2976 GCA_045648025.1 Clostridia bacterium | reverse complement strand
CATCAACCGCAAAGCCTAAATCTGCTTTGTTTTTAACAACCGATTCTATTAAGTTTTCTAAATGATTTGAACCGCAGTTTTGGTTTATGTTTGTGCCATTTGGCATATTGTTTATAAACAAACAGTCAATGTTTAACCTTTCATAAATTCGCCTTACATAAAAACTTGTTGCACCATTTGAACAGTCAAAAACAACCTTAAATTTACCCACAGGGTCTTTGTTTGTTTGGCTAACAATAAAATCTATATAATCATTAATAATGTCAAAATTTGTTTCAAATTTGCCAAAATTATTTGAGTTTTTTAGATTTAAATTAAATAGATTTTTTTCAATTAAATTTATTTTTTCATCGGTTAATTTTTCGCCGTTTTTATCAAAAATTTTTATTCCATTAAACTCAGATGAGTTGTGAGATGCGGTTATCGCAACCCCATAATCAAAGCCTTTTTCTTTTGTGATAAAACTCACCGCCGCAGTGCCAATAACACCAACATAAACAACCGTTCCGCCACCAGAGATGATTCCATAAGAAATGGCTGTCATCATTGCCGATGCGGTTGTTCTGCCGTCGGTTGCAACCAAAATTTTTGGTGAATCAATTTGACCGGCAAGTGAGTTGCCAATTTTAAAAACCAAGTCAAGTGACAAGTCTTTGCCAGGGACTCCCCGAATTCCGTCTGTTCCAAAAAATAAACCCATTTGTTCTCCTAAAAAATATTTGCTGGTTTATTTTATGACTTGCAATTTAATTTTGACACAAACCACCCACCTGCCGCTTGTTTTTGCTTGATATATTAAATTTTTGTCTTTATAATAAACTCATTAGGAGATTTATTATGTCTATTGAAAGAGTAAGAGCTTATTTAAAAACAAAAGGTTACGACCACAAAATTCAAGAATTTTCTGTTTCTTCTGCAACTGTTGAACTTGCCGCTGAAGCACTTCACACCGAAGGCAAAAGAATTGCAAAAACATTGTCTTTTGATGTTAATGGAAAAACAGTTTTAATTGTTGCAGCTGGGGACACAAAAATTGATAATCCAAAATATAAAGAACAATTTCAAACCAAAGCAAAAATGCTTGGTTTTGATGAGGTTGAATCAAGAGTTGGCCATGCAGTTGGTGGAGTTTGTCCATTTGCGGTTAATGACGGAGTTGAAGTATTTTTAGATGAATCACTCAAAAGATTTGAAACTGTTTTTCCAGCTTGTGGAAGTTCGAACTCTGCAATTGAACTTTCAATAAAAGAACTTGAAGAGCTTTCTGGTTCGTCAAATTGGATTTCTGTTTGCAAACTTAAAGATTAATTTTTTAAAAGGAATTTATATGAATTTTAATAAATTTAAAAATCTTAGAATTAATTTTTTAAAAGAAAATTGTTTGAAAGACCATGTTGTTTTTGAAGGAAGCAAGTCGGTCTTGCTTTCTGCCCCACACGGAATTTCACAAGTAAGACTTGGCAAAAACAAAATTGCAGAAATTGGAACGATTCCGACAACAATATACCTTAAAAATAAATGCGATTGTTTTGCAATAATCAAGTCTAAAAACAATTTTGATGATGCAAATTTTGACCAAGTTTCAAAATATAAAACCGACATTGACAAACTTGTTGAAAAGCGAAAAATTAAACACTTGATTGATATTCACGGACTTGCCGCAAACAGACCTTTTGATGTTAACCTTGGAATCAATTTTGGAAAAAGCATTGAAGTTGATACCGCCCTTTTTGACAAACTGGTTGAAATTTTAAAAGCTGCTGGTTTTGTGGTTTCAATTGACCAACCATTTAGTGGCGGAACAAACACCGTTTCAGGTTCAACCAAAACAAAGCACCCAAACATTTGGGCGGTTCAAATTGAAATTAATTCCGCCATCACCAACCGACTAGAAAACATTGAAAAACTCAACCGTATGCTTGATTGTTTGACAAGGTTTATTAATTTGATTAAATAAAAAGACACCAATTTGTGGTGTCTTTTTTTGTTTATTGTTGTTTTGATTGAATTTGTTTTTGTTTCTTTTTTTGTTTCAAAATTCCAAAAATTAAGAAAATCAAACCCAAACCCAAAATGGTTAAAAATATTATCAAATGAATATTTTGTTCAAGAGCAATTTCAGGACTCCAATTTGAAAAGTTTGCTTTGAAAATATTGAATGATTCAATTTCTTCTTGAACCGCAGGTCTTTTTGATTTTAAAACAAATGGTGCAATTCCGTAAATAAGGTTTATCATAAACATAATTATACTGGTTTTCAACAATTTGTTTATTTTTAAAAATCTAACTGACATAAACAAGTTAATGAGCAAATATATTCCCAAAACAATTGGAAGAGCAAGGTTAAAATACCAATGACTTGAACTGCAGTGATTTGAAACAGAGTAGCAATCAATTATTATCAATAAAATGTTTAAGATAACACAATCAACCGCAACCGAAACAAAATCGTTGTATTTTTTTATTTTTTCAAAAACTTTGAATTTTGCAATATAAATTGGAACAAAAATTATAGCAAATCCCAAAATGATAGAAACCGCTGCAATAAAGAACCAGTCACCTTTTGTGTATATGGCACAAACCGCCAAAAGCAAACAGAGTGCTGCAAGTGGCGAAAGTGAAAGTATCAATAACCTGTGTTTTTTGATGTGTTTTGGAAGGTTGGTAAATGTAAAAGCCAACAAAAGAGCTGAAACAACTATCCAAAACCAAGAAAGTGTTTTGCTGGTCGCCAAATTTACAATAAAACAAGGAATAAGGGCTGCCGCATAAGAAATATAGAAAAACAGACTCCACGAAAAACTTAAAGTTCTCCATTTTTTTGCTTCTTGTTTTTCTTTTCTTGACTTATTGTCAACACTTGCAGTAATAAGTTCGTGTTCTGAAACTTCTAATATTTCTGAAAGTTTTGGAAGAAGTGTGATGTCTGGGTGAGCCACATCTTTTTCCCACTTGCTAACTGCAGACTCTGACACA
>JAZRNH010000040.1:0-8564 GCA_045648025.1 Clostridia bacterium | reverse complement strand
TTTCCTTTTAATTGTTTGATGGTCTTTTTCATATTTTTTGAATTAAAGATTGTTGAGCCGCTAACAATAATGTTTACACCCATTTTTCTAAGAATCTTAGCATTTTTAAGTGTAACACCACCGTCAATTTCAATATAAACCTTTTTATTAAGTTCACGAATTTCAGCAACTTTTTCGGCAGAACCAGGAATAAATGCCTGTCCACAAGCACCAGGCTTTACACCCATAACGGTAACAAGGTCAACAAGACCAGTGTCTAAAAGATCTTTAATTTTAAGCACTGATGTTTTTGGACTAATAGCAACACCTGCAACTACATTTTTTTCATTGATTCTTTTAAGGGTTGAGTAAATATCCTTACAAGCTTCATAGTGAACGGTCAAAATATCTGCCCCAGCATTAATATAATCATCAATAACTTCGTCAGGATTTTCAACCATCAAATGAACATCAAGCAAAAGACTTGTTTTATCTCTAATTTTATCAACAAATTTATGGTCAAAAGTCTTGTTTTTAACAAATTTACCGTCCATAACATCAATATGAACAAAATTTGCTTTTGCTTTTTCAATGTCAGCAAGTGCTTTATCTAAAATTTCATCGTTGTTATAATCAATTGCAAGAATTGATGGTGAAACTTTTATAAGTCTAGGTTTCATAATCTTTACCTCACATTATTTATTTTTAATGGTTGATCTTCTAAGTTGTCCACAAGCACCTTCAATGTCGCTGCCAAGAGTTCTTCTTGTTGTGGCAGAAATTCCTTCAGCTTTAAGATATTCCCAGAAAGCCGCTTGTTTTTCTTTTGTTGGTGGTTTTAAAGCTGGGTTTTCAATTGGAGAGTTTGGTGTTGTGTTTATTGGAATTAAGTTAAAGTGATATGATATGCCTTTGCAAAGTTCTTTAAGTCTTTTTGCATCGTCTTCATTTGTGTTCATATCAAGCTCAATATATTCAAATACGATTCTTCTTCTAGTTTTCTCAAAGTAATATTTGATTGCAAAAAACAATTCTTTAAGTGAATAAGCTTGAGCAACCTTCATAATTTTCTTTCTTTGTTCATCAGTTGAAGCATGAAGTGATATTGTAAGAGTGATTCCAAGGTCCTCTTCTGCAAGTTTTTTAATTTTGTCAGCAAGACCACAGGTTGAAAGTGATATGCTTCTTTGTGATAAATTAAATCCTTCTTTTGAAGAAATTAGTCTGATAAATTTTACAACATTATCATAGTTGTCAAGTGGTTCGCCGCAACCCATTAAAACAATGTTTGTTATTTTTCTGTCAGTTGCAGTTCCGCCAATATGTTTGTTTATAACCAAAACTTCACCAAGCATTTCACCAGCAGAAAGATTTCTTGCAAGTCCATCAATACCAGTTGCACAAAAAGCACAACCCATTCTGCAGCCAACTTGTGTTGAAATGCAAATAGTGTTGCCATATTTATAGTTCATTAAAACGGCTTCAACAACATTTCCATCGTGAAGTGAAAGCAAATATTTTCTTGTTCCGTCTTTGCTGATGAGTTCTTTTTCAATTTTAACAGGATTGCTAATATAAGATTCTTTTAAAATTTCTCTCATTTCAAGAGGAATATTTGTCATTTCATCAAATGTTGCATAGTCGCTTAACCATTTATAAACTTGCTCTGCCCTGTATCTTGGCATTTTTAAGTTAAGCTGTTCAACTTCTGTTTTAAGTTCAGCAAGTGAAAAGTCATGTAATAGTTTCATTTGTTACCTCTTAGTGTATTTGAATAACGGTTTTAAATTTGTCACCGATATTAATTTTTCTGCCGTTCATAAGTTGCTTTGCTGGTAAAATTTTTCCGCCAGGAAGTTGCATTTCTAAAATTTCGATAGCACCGTCAGATGTTTTTACAAAAACCCCGGCTTTTACAGAACTAATTGAAAGAATAGTTCCGTTTTCTGCCTTGATATCTTCTTCTGAAAGTTGAACCGAAGTGGTTTTTGCTCTATAAATTTTAACAACATCTTCGCCAAGAAGAGTTCTGGCAATTGGATTTGGATTTGTTCCAAGAATGAGGTTCTTGATTTCTCTGCTAGACTTTTCCCAGTTGATAACTGCATCAGATTTAGAAATTTTAGTGGTGACGGTTGCATCAAACTGTTCTTGTTTTGTAAATGTTGCAGTGCCATTTTCAAGAGATTCTAAAACCTCTAACAAAAGGTTTGCACCAAGAATAGCAAGACGGTTTGAAAGGTCACCAGCTGTTTCTGTTTCAAAAATAGGAGTTTTAACAGCCGCAATAATGTCGCCAGTGTCAAGACCGATTTCTGTTTTCATAATAGTAACACCAGTTTCACTGTCGCCATGAATGATGGCAGTTTGAATTGGTGAAGCACCTCTATATTTTGGAAGAAGTGATGCATGAACATTGATGATTCCATATTTTGGAATAGAAAGAATGTCTTGGCTCAAAATTTGACCATAAGCAGCAGTAACCATAATATCAGGATTAAGTGCCTTTAAGTCAATAACACCATCTCTTGAAATTTTTGGAAATTGAAACAATGGAATATCATTTGCAAGTGCATATTTTTTTACATCTGAAAATTGAATTTTGTTTCCCCTTTCAGTTGGTTTATCAGGTTGTGTTACAACAGCAATAACTTCGTGTTTTGATTTAACAAGTGCATCTAAGCTGTTAATTGCAAAATCTGGTGTGCCTAAAAATACGATTCTCATTATTAATTCTCCTTAGAAGAGTTCTTTTTCTTTTTTTGATTATATTCATCTCTGTCATCAAACATTTGTGTTGCTTTATCGGTATATAATATGCCGTTCAAGTGGTCAAATTCATGACAGAAACATTTTGCTTCAAAGCCAGTAAGTTTTTTGTTAGAAATAAGTTTGCCGGTTCTGTCTTGATATTCAACCCAAACTTTTTCAGGTCTTTCAACGATTCCGCATTTGCCAGGAACAGAAAGACAACCTTCAACTTTGATTTTATTTTCGCCTTCTTCTTTTAAGATTTTAGGGTTAATACATTCTCTAACGGTTTTGTCTTTACCAGCTTGCATAACAAATGCTCTTTTCAATACACCAACTTGAACAGCAGCAAGACCTGCACCTTCACTTTTTTTCATAGTTTCAACCATATCATCTAAAAGAAGTCCCAAATTACTGTCAAAATCAACAACAGGTTTTGAGATTTTTCTAAGTGTTTCATCTCCGTCTTTTAAAATTTTTCTATATGCCATTATACTCTCCTAAATTTGGTATTAACTTAAACTTTGAGGATTTATTTCTATAAAAATAGAAATGTTAGGTTTTTTATGTTTATCAGCAAGTTCAAATAATTTATCAGTAATTTCATCAGCCTTTTCAGGTCTGATTCTTGTTAAAATTTGAAGTCTGTGTTTGTTTTGAATTCTGCCAATTGGCGATTTCATAGCTGCAAGATAAACAAACTCGCCCTTATAATCTTCTTTAAGTTGCTTTACTTCTTCATAATACACTTTTGCAGCGGTTTTTGCAAGATTTTCGTCTTCACTTGTGAATAATATGCGGATAATCTTAACAAATGGCGGATATAAAGTGGTTTCTCTTAAATTGATTTCTTTTTTATAAAAAGCAGGATAATCATAATATGAAGCAAGTTTATAAACATAGTGTCTAGGAACATAAGTTTGAAGATAAATCTCACCAGACTTATCGGCTCTTCCTGCTCTTCCTGCAACCTGTGTGATTAGTTCAAATGTTTGTTCTGTTGATGTATAACTTGTTTGATATAAGCTAACATCTGCATCAACAATTCCAACAGTGGTGACGGCTGGAAAATCATGACCTTTTGCAATCATTTGAGTTCCAACCAAAATTTGAGTTTTCTTTTCTCTAAAATCAGATAAGATTTTAAGGTGTGAATCTTTGGTTTTTGTGGTGTCGTTATCCATTCTGCCAATAGAAGCATTTGGCAAAAATTCTTTAAGCTCTTGAACGACTCTTTGTGTGCCAATTGCACCAGTTGAAAGTGATTGGTTGCCACACTCAGGACACTCTGTGAAAACCTTATAACGGTTTCCGCAATAGTGACATTTGAGAGCGGAATCAAATTTATGATAAACAAGTGAAACATCACAATCTTTGCATTTTGCAACAAAGCCACACTTTTTGCACATCATAAACGAAGCAAAGCCTCTTCTGTTTATAAAGAGCATTGCCTGGTTGCCTTCTTCAATGGTTTTAATAAGAGCCTGTTTCAATGCAAAAGAAAACACACCAGTATTGCCTTCTCTTATTTCGTTTCCCATATCAACGATTTTAAGAGGTGGAAGTTCTCTTTTGTTGATTCTCTCTTTCATTTCAAGAAGTTGATAAACACCAGTCATCGCATTGTGATAGCTAACAAGACTAGGAGTTGCACTTCCAAGAACTAGTGATGCAGAACATAATCTTGCTCTTTCTTTTGCAACTTCAATAGTGTTATATCTTGGGTTTGAATCACTGTTATAAGAGTTGTCATGCTCTTCATCAATAACAATAAGACCGATATTTTTAAGTGGTGCAAAAATTGCCGACCTTGCACCAATAACAATTTGAGCTTCGCCCATAAGAATTCTTTGCCACTCATCAAATCTTTCACCAGAAGAAAGTCCAGAGTGAAGTATGGCAACATTATTTCCAAATCTAGACCTAAAATTCATAAGAACTTGTGGTGTGAGTGAAATTTCAGGAACAAGCATAATGCCAGTTTTTCCAGATTCTAATATTTTTTGCATACAGTGCATATACACTTCAGTTTTGCCGCTACCGGTGACACCATGAAGAAGGTATGTGTTTTTTTCGCCGGTAATTCTGTCAACAACTGATTGTTGAGTGTCTGTTAGAGTTATGTTGTTAATGTTTGTTGCATCAACAGATTTATAAGGGGTTCTTCTAACCACTTCTTCTCTTGTTTGAACAATTTCATCTTGTATAAGTTTTTTAAGTGATGACGGGTTGAATTTTTTGTTAATTTCAGTTTGTGACAAACTTCCTTTTTCTAAAAGAAGATTAATGATTCCAATAATAGCAGTTGAATTTTTGCGAACCGAAGAAAGATATTCTTTTGCTTTTGTTTCGTCTTGAATAAAACAAATCACCTTAATAAGTTCTCTCACTCTTCCTGCTCTAAGGTCACTTGGCAAAAATAATCTAAGAGCATCACACATACCTGTATGGAATTTCTTTTTCATAAACTCAGCAAGTTTAAGTTGTTCATCAGAGATTATTGGAAAACCGTCAATTGATGATGTTACCTTTTTGAGTTTTGATTCGTCATAGTCAGAGTGGTCAGCAATTTCAACAATATAGCCTTCTTTTTGAATCTTTCCAAAAGGAACATAAACTCTTTCACCAACTTGAATATCGTCAGATGGTAAAATATAGTCGAAGATTTTATCGACTAAACTACTTGCAATATCAACAATGACTCTGGCGATTCTCACTGGCAAAAAAATTTCTCCTTAAAAATTTACAAAAAAAAGTTAGTATATAACTAATTATATACTAACTTAGCATTTCTTCCAAACAAAATAATTAATCTTTGTTTTGTTTAGCAATTGTGTAATAGCCTTCATGGAACTCTTTACTAGCATATTCAATTGGCTTAACTCTTTGATGTTCTTTAAAGAATTCAGGTTTGTTAAGCAAAAGTTCCTTAGCTCTTTTTGAAACAAGTGAGCAAAGAATATATTTGTTTCCTGCTGTTTCAATAACTTTTTCAATAGGTGGATTTAACCAAGACATAATAAAATCTCCTTATTTTTTGACTAGGCACATTATAACACAAAATGGTAGTCAAATTGCAATAGTTTTTTCAAAATATTTTAAAAATTAATCAATAAGTTTCAAAAATTCATCTTCATACATAATTTGTATGCCAAGTTTTTTGGCTTTTTCAAGTTTTGAACCAGGATTCTCACCCACCAAAACAATGTTTGTTGAACCAGAAACTGCCGAAGATGATGAGCCACCTTGTGCTTCAATTTTTGCTTCGGCATCAGCTCTTCCCATACTGGTAAGAGTTCCAGTTAAAACAACCTTTTTGCCTTCAAAATAACCACCGGTAGACTTAGAAACTGACACATCTTCAATCTTCACAAAGTTATTCAATAAATCATATAACTCTTTTTTGTTGAATTCATCATTAAAATAGTCATAAATTTCGGTTGCGGTTATTTCTGCAATATCATCAAGCAACACAAGGTCTTCGACGGTTGCAGACATTAAGTTATTGATATTTTTATAATGTTTTGCAAGTTGTTTTGCGGTTTTAACACCAATATTTCCAATACCAAGAGCAAATATAAAGTTAGAAAGTTTTGCGGACTTGCTCTTTTCTATGCTTGAAAGAACATTATTGATTTTTTTATCTTTAAAACCTTCAAGTTGGCTAAGTTCGGTCTCTGTGAGTTTATATAAATCACTAAATGAACCAACATTAAACTTATCATAAAGCTGCTCAATTGTTTTTATTGAAAGACCATCAATATTCATTGCATTTCTGCTAGAAAATTGAACAAGTTTAAGCTCAATTTGCTTCTTGCAACCTGAGTGATTTGGACAATAAAGTTCAGTTTCGGTATCAATTAAATTGCTGCCACAGCAAGGGCAATTTGTTGGTTTTTTAATAATTTTTGAATCAGAATATGTTTCAGCAACGGCAAGGATTTCAGGAATAACATCATTGCTTCGTCTGATGAACACTTTGTCACCAATTTTAACTTTTTTTCTTTGAATATCATTAAAATTATTCAAAGTTGCCCTTTTGATGGTTACTCCACAAAGTTCAGTTGGTTCAAGCTCTGCAACAGGAGTGATTTTTCCAGTTCTTCCAACTTGCCAAGTTATATCATTTAAAATAGTTGAAGTTTCTTCAGCTTCAAATTTATAAGCAACCGCCCATCTTGGAGTTTTTTCTGTTGAGCCAAGCTTGTTTCTAATTGAAGTTTTGTTAATTTTAATAACAAGTCCGTCAATCAAAAAGTCAAGACTATTTCTGTTTTTATCAACAGTTTCAATAATTTTTTGAATTTCATCTGTGTTATTTACGATTTCAAATAAGTCACCAGTTAAAAAACCTTGTTCTTTTAAAAATTCAAAAATTTCAACTTGTGATGCAAAATTTTTATCTGGTGAATAATTCACATTATAAGCAAAGAAATCAAGTCTTCGTTTTGCAGTGATTTTTGGGTCTAAGTTTCTAATTGCACCCGCAACTGCATTTCTTGCATTTTTAAGTTTTTCATCGGCTTCTTTGTTGTATTTTTCAAGTTCAGAAAGTTTAATAACTCCCTCACCTTGAACAATAACTAAGCCTTTATAAGGAATAGAAAGTGGCACGGTTCTAATTGTTTTAACTTGCTCAGTTACATCTTCGCCAATTTCGCCATTTCCTCTAGTTGCGGCTTGTTTTAAAATGCCGTTTTCATAGGTTATTGCAAGTGAAAGACCGTCAAATTTATATTCAACTGAATATTCTTCATCAAAAGACAAAATGTTTTGATTTCTAGTGTTCCAGTCTAAAATTTCTTCAATTGTTTGAGCTTTTGAAAGACTATAAAGTTTTGATTCATGAGAAACTTTTTTAAATTTTGAAAGTGGTTCACCACCAACTTTGAGTGATGGTGAATCAGGAAGCACAATTCCCGATTCTTTTTCAAGGTCTAAAAGTTTATAATACAATCCGTCCCACTCTTTGTCAGACATTGACGGATTATCTAAAACATAATAGTCATAACTAGCCTTATTGATTTTTTTTGAAAGTTCTTTCATTTCTTCAATAATTTTTGTTTCGTTATTATCCATAAAAACCTACTTTTAATGATTTTATAGTTATAATTTTATAATTATTCAACAATTTCAAGTTTTGCATATTTGAGTGACAGTGTTTTGATTCCAACAGTTTCAAATTGAATAGTTACAAAAGCAGATGCAAAATCTGTTACACCAAGTGTTACAACACCATCGCCAAAGTGATTATGATGCACTTTTGTTCCCTTTTTATATTTTGAATAATCTGCAGTTGAAACTGCTGGACTGCTTGAAGATGAAGCAGAAGTTGATGAGTTATTTGACTTTCCTGCAACATTAACAATGTTAGCATGAGAAGACATTCTTTGGTCTAAGGATTCTTGTCTTGCTGATTTTGACAAATAACTGTCAAAGCCAGTTGAATAAATATTTGTTTTTGTTACAGCAGAATTATAGTTTTGTTTCACCTTGTCACCAAAAATTTCTGTTAAAAATCTTGACTCAATTGCATACTCTGTTCTGCCAGATTCATAGTTAAGTTTCATTTTTGGTCTTGAAATAATAAGTCTTTCTTTTGCTCTTGTGATAGCAACATACATAAGTCTTCTTTCTTCTTCAAGATCATTTGGATCAGCACTGTTAATTGCTCTTGAAAGCGGAAATAATCCGTCGTTCATACCAATAATAAACACTGTTGGAAATTCAAGACCTTTTGCAGCATGAATTGTCATAATTGTAACATAATTATCTTCTTCGTCAAGAGAGTCAATATCTCTCATAAGTGTAATTGATTGCAAAAATTCATCGAT
>JAZRNH010000039.1:0-17138 GCA_045648025.1 Clostridia bacterium | reverse complement strand
CAAACTATGCAAGGTTTATGGAAGAGGCCAGAACTGATTTTATGGAAAAGATTGGTTATAGCTATGAAAGAATGGAAAGAGAAGAGATTTTTTCACCAGTGATTGGATTGCATCTTGATTTTAAAAAACCAACCACCTATGGAGATATAATAAAAATCAAAGTTGATGTTCTTGAAATTTCTGCTGTTAGAATAAAATTTGGCTATACAATGAAGGTAAATGAAGAAATTGTTTGCATTGCAACCAGCGAACATTGTTGTTTGAATAAGGGTGGCAAGGTTGTTGCTGTTAAAAAGAAAAATCCAGAACTTTATAATTTGCTTGAAAATTTGGTATTAAAAGGATAATTTTTATGAAGATTTTTGTTATGAGGCATGGTGAAACTGTGTGGAATTCAAAAGGAATAACTCAAGGCATCTCACAAAACAGGCTTAGCAAAAAAGGCAAAGAACAAGCTGAGATGACGGCTGTTGCTGCTAAAAATTTGAACATTGATTTGATTTTGGTTTCGCCATTAATGCGAACTGTTCAGACTGCAAACATTATGAATAAGTTTCATAATGCAAAAATTGTTAAAAACAACAAAATTATTGAGTGTGACCAAGGTATTTTTACTGGCAGAAAATATATGAGTTTAACATTTGAAGAAAAGCTCATTAAAGCAAAAAGACAAAAAGAACAGGGTATGGAAGCAATTGAAGAGATTGAACAAAGAGTTAAAGAATTTATTGCTGAAATCAAAGAACAATATAATAATAAAAACATTTTAGTTGTGACACACAACATTGTTGCTTCTGCAATTGAATCACTTGCAAGATTTGGAAAATTTGATGATGAAATTTTTAGAAACCAAGTGAAGTTTGATAATGCAGAGTTAAAAGAAATTGAAATTTAAACAACACTTTTTTGTGTTGTTTTGTTTTTTTCTTAAAATAATTTAAAACTGTCAAAAAAATCGATATAAAAAAATAACTATTGGGTATTGACTTATTTGGTTATTTATTATATAATATCTATACTAAGAAAAGAGGTGTTTTATGAACCAAGAAGAAATTCTAGGACAAATTGATGCTGAAATCGATATTTCGGTTTCGGAAGAGCTTCCATTTTCAAAAAATTGGAATCAAACTTATAGGGCAATAGAAATGACTATTGCTGAAACCTATCCAGCAGCAAAAAAAGAAAAGATTTTGCAAAAGGTTGCGAACATTATTAATGTTCTTGCTAGATATGGCACAACATATGAAGATATTGTGCTTGATACTGCTCAATTATTGATTTTTGTTAAAGAAACAAAACTTGATGTTAACGAACTTGAATCGGCTTACGGAAAGGTTATTGTTGAAGCTGTTAAACTTTTGAATCAAGAGTTAGACACAGCTGAAAAACTTAAATCAGTTTTTGAAAACCATCAATTTGCATTTATTGGCAAAATTAAACTTGCAGAATATTTGGTTGAACTTGCTGAACTTGATGGAAAACAAGTTTCTGAAAATTTGAAAAAAGAAGTATTGTCGGTAGTAAAAAAATATAAAGAAAGATCACATAAAGGATTAATGAAATTGCTTATTGCAGAAGCAGATAAGTTAAAATAAGGGGAGAAATTTTATTAAAATGGATAAGAAAAGACAAATAACAACAGAAATGTTCCATAATCTTTATGGAGCAGAAAGCAGTCAAAATATTGAACTTATGGTTACAAACTTAAAGTCTGAGCTTGAAAACTTGCCAAGAGTTGAAAGTTTTGTAACAACAAGAGTGAAAGCTCCGCTTTCTATCTTGCAAAAATATGACACTGATGAAAAATATTCAAAAGAATGGAACAGTATGAAAGACCTTATTGGTTTTACTGTTGTTGTGGACACAAACCAAGATGTTGATAGTGTGCTTTATTATATGCAAGAACATTATGAACAATTTAAAAACCCAAATTCTAAATATTTTTATAGGGATTTTAGATTTGAAGATTGCAGACAACCACAAAAAAGAGGTGAAGGTGTTGAACTTGATTCAGCAAAATTGCCACTTTTGAAAGGTTATCAAACAAACAATGGTTACAAAAATGTTAGAATCAACTTAATGTTCAATGAAACCGTTGATGGAAAACCTGTGAGTTATCCTATTGAAGTTCAAGTAAAAACAAAGGCTCAATATGTTGCTCATATGGCTACTCATGACCCAGTTTATAAATCAAAGGCAATCAAAAACAAAGAAGATTGCACAAGAGTTTCAGATGCTTTGTTCCCATACTTTGAAGCACTTGCTCACTTGATGCTCAAAGAAGACCAAATGTCTGAAAGACAAATTTATCAATGCAAAAAAGACATTAAAGAAATTTATGAAAGAAATGAAGACCTTTATAAAGAGTTTCCAGGTGTCTTTAATGAAGCTAGTAGCATTTTTGCAGTTTATATGTTTGTTCTTAAAAACAGAGAAAAATTATATGCAAATGCACTTTTAGATAATTCTATCATTAATAACCAACTTTTGGAGAGTGAAGTTCTTCGTATTTTCCATTACAAACAAAAAGAATTGCTTAGAAATGACAAATCACTCACTGAAAGCAAAGCATTTATGATTACTATTAATGATATTATTAATATGAGTTATGAAGAATTTGTTAAACTTAGCAATACAATTGCGGGTGATTATAGAAAAGAAACTTGCATTATTGCCGGTATTTTTGATATGAACCGTGAAAAAGATATCAAACTTATTCAAAGATGTGCAAAAAGCTTTAGGCATGTTGTTGTTGCTGTTTATGATGATGAACTTACAAAGATGTATCTTGGTGTTGAACCAATGTTCTCTGTTGAAGATCGTATGAAAGCTGTTGAAATGCTTGATGATGTTTCAAGTGTTACAAAAGTTGATATCACAGGAAAAGTTCATTATGCAGGTGGCACAATTGAGCCATTTATTATTGATAAACCAAAGCCAAAGAAATATGCAATTGGATATCTTCCAGGTGTGTTTGATATGTTCCACCCAGGACACATTGAATATATTCAAGAAGTTATCAAAAGATGCGACAAAGTTATTGTTGGTATCAAAACTGACTTTTATGTTCTTGTGAACAAAAACAAAACAACTGTTCAAAAAGAAGACGAAAGAGTTTGTGTGGCAAATGCACTTGTTGGTGTTAGTGAAGTTTATAAAACACCTTATGACATTATGCCTCCACAAGAAGTTTTAGCTGAAATGGAAGAAGCTATTGCTGACGGAAAATCTTGTGCAATTTTCTTAGGTTCTGACTGGAAAGACCCAACCAAAAAGAAAGGTCCATCAAGTCTTGCAGAATATGAGGTGTTAACTGAAAGATATTCTGGAATCACTCTTGATTGTATTCCAAGAGGAAACAGTGGAAGATCAAGCACAAAGTATCGTGGCAGAGCAATTGAAGCTGCAAAATTTAACAACCCACACGAATTAAAAACATTAGGAGTTTAATGTGAATAAATTTAAAACCGCAAAATCAGAACTTCTAAATCTTAATGATTTGCCAATTTATATTGCAGGTCATTTAAAGCCAGACCAAGACTCAATTGGTTCATGCTTAGCAGTTGCTGAATTTTTGAAAAATAATGGCAAAACAGTTTTTGTTTTGCTTGAAGAAAAAGACAATGACATTATATCTTGGAAAGGTGACTATTCACTTATTGTTTCAAAAGTTAGTCATGCTAAATATAATTTTATTGCTCTTGATCTTAATGAAAAGAAAAGACTTGGAAGTTTTGAAAAAGACTTTGATGGGGCAGAATATAAAATTAATATTGACCATCATCAAGATAATAAATATGAAGCAGATTTCACTCTTTCAATTCCTGGAATCAGCTCAACCTGTGAAATAATTTTTGAAATTATTAAAACAGAAGGAAAGGCTGCTTTCACAAAAACAATTTGTGAATATTTGTATGCAGGAATCTTAAACGACACAAACTGCTTCACAAGAAGATTGTCATCAAAAACAATGGCAATTGCTCAAAGGTTAATCAACTTTAAAATTGATTATGTTAAAATCATAAAAAAGACTTTTAGTGAAAGAACTTTATATGAATTTCAAGCACTTGCAAAACTTGTTGATGGAATCAAATATGACGGTTTTCATTATGTTGTGGTTGATAAAAAAGACCCAGCTTTTGAAAAACTTACACACAATCAAATTGTAAAAAAACTTGCTGAAGATTTAAGACAAATTGAAGGCTTTGATGTGTTTTTGGTTTTAATCAAACAAGAAGACACAATTGTTGCAAAAGTTATGAGCAATGTATCTGAAATTGCAGATAAACTTGCGGCAGTGTTTGGTGGTGGCGGTCACAAAAAAGAAGCTGGATTTACTATTAAAAATGTTTCTGTTGAAGAAATCATTAAATCAGCAAAAGAATTCTTAAATAAATAACAAAATGTAAAAACACTGCAAATTTGCAGTGTTTTTTGCTATTTAAAAATATACTGATTATAGATGATTAAATTGTATATTTTTAATTAGATATTTAAATTTTATACAAAATAACTAATAAAATAGATACTTTTTACTTGATTTTAAATGCTGTTTTTGCTTCTAAACTAGAGGTACAACTTCCTGCAGGTTTATGACCTTTTCCGCCAAAAAGTTCTGCTATTTTGCCAACATTAACATCTGGTTTTATTGCTCTAAAAGAAATGGTGTTTCGTTTGGTGATTAGCATTGCAACAAAGTCAATGTTTAGGTCTTTTTTAGATTTTAGTTTTTCAGCAACATCGTTCTTATATTCATCTTCCATTTCATCTATTACAGCTGCGGTGTAATTTGCAACTGTTTCAATGTGAATTTTTTGAATGTAGCCATCACAAATTTTATTCATATTTTCTTTAAATTTATTTATTAAAATTTTGTCATTTTCAGAAAATAATGATTCATTGTTTGCTAATTTTTTGCTGAATATTTCAACATAATTTTCTCTGCCAAAAATTGAAAACATAATGTTTAAATTGTTGGCAGATTCGTTGTTGTATTTTGTTTTCCATTCCCAAGTGTCATATTGTCTGGTGAGTTCAACAAAATCATCTGCAACTTTGTTTGGTAAAATTAGACTATTTTCTTTTAAGTAATCATAGAATAAACTTGTGCCAGAACATTTTCCTGCAGAATTTTCTATAATTATTTTGGCAATTTTATGGCTTGATTTTAAACTTTCTAAAATTGAAATATGGTGGTCTAAAATTTGAACTTTAGTTTTTAAATTTTCATCATTTTCAATTTTTTCAATAAGGTCTTCGTTAGGGCATAGGTCGGTTATAAAAATTTTGTCATAGAGATAGATTGATTTGTCTTCAAGCTTTTGCAATACTTTTTGATTAATTTCAAAGGTGTCGCAAAAAATGATGTCCGGATTTTTAAATACGATATTAGACAAAACTGCTGAGCCCATTCCGTCAATATCAACAATGTGGGTAAATAACAAAATTTTCATAAAATTATCCTCTATGTTTATTTTAAAAATATACAAATTTTATGTCAACAAAAAGCAATATATAAAATTGTTAGCAAGTTTATTTAGAGTGTGTTATACTAATTTTAGGTGGTGAATATGAAAAAGAAAATTTTAATTGATGTTGATGATTGTTTGTGTGAAAATGATTTTATCAAAGAGATAAATGAGTTTTTAGGCACAAATTATAAAACCGAAGATTTTACTCAATTTTATGTTGATTATGTTATTGGTTCCGAAAAAAAGAAGAAAGAATTTTATAACATTGTTAAAGATAAAAACTTGTATGAACATGCAAGAGTTTTTGATGGTGCAGTTAAGGTTTTAAAAGAACTCAATAAGGTATATGATATTTACATTTGTTCAGCTTGTGTGTGGAGATGTATGGAGAAGGATAGTGGGGTGTTCTTTAAGCAAAAATATGATTTTTTGGTTAAACACTTTCCATTTTTAGACCCTAACAAGTTTATTTTTACTAGCACAAAAAACATTTTAACAGCTGATATTCAAATTGATGACAGACCGGATAACTTGCTTGGAAAATCAAAAACCAAAATTATGTTTACTGCTTATCACAACAAGAATTTAGACGATAAAGAGCTTAAAAAATTAAAAATTGTTAGAGCAGATAGTTGGAAACAAATTGGTGAAATGCTTCTAAATTAATTTTTTTGGAGAACTTATGAGAAATATATTTTTAGATTTAAAAATAAAAAAAGAACTTAAAAAGTTTCAAGAATTTAAACAAAATTTTAAATTTGAATTGCCTGAAATTGAAACAAAAAAAGACGGCTCGGTGTTTGTTGAGGGTTATTGCTTAAAAGATGGCAAAACCGGTGAAGTTTTTGCAGAACAAGAAAACTTGATTGATATTGGTTTTTTATATCACGGAGTTTTTCCAAAGGTTCTTTCGAATCTGTTTAGATATAGTTTTTATTTTAAAGGTCATAAATTTGAATCAATTGAAGCTGTGTTTCAAGCAATGAAAATTAAAAATAAATCTGTTCAAAGAAAAGTTTTTGGTTATTCTGGAATGGTTTCAAACAAAGTTAAAGCCTTTGCTGATTATGATTGGAAGAAAGATGGAATTGTATATTTTCAAGGCAGAGCGATGAAAAGAGACAGCAAAGAATATGACGATTTTATTGATGAAATGTATGTCGCTGTGCTTCAAAATCCACTTTATCGTCAGGCTCTTAAAAATACAGGAAACAAAATATTGCTTCACACAATGGGCTTAAACAACAAAAATGAAACATTATTTACAAGATATGAATTTGAAAAACAAATAAATGCACTAAGAGATTTTGTGAATAAAAACTAAAATTTTGCACATATTAAAAAAAGGCACATACTATAAGTATGTGTTTTTTATTAAAGATGACATAATTTGTTTTTCATTTTTTAAAATTAATGTTATAATTCTTTCGTGGTGAGGATATGTATAACGAACTAACTGAAATTGATATAAAAAAAATGAAAGAAGAAATCAAACACAGGGCAACCGTGTTAAGACCTCAGCTTTCTGACGATGTGAAAGAGGCAAGGTCTCTTGGTGACCTCTCTGAAAATGCAGAGTATAGAAGTGCTAGAAGAGCTTTTTGCAGAAATGAAAGTCGAATTAGGTTTTTAGAAAAAATGATTAGAACCGCAAAAGTAATCAGTGCTGAATCTGCAGAAGATGAAGTTGGCTTGTTTGATAAAATTGAAGTTGTTTATGAAGATACAGGAGATGTTGAAACACTTATGCTTTCAACAACCACCAGACTTGATTTGGAAAATGGAATCATTAGCAAAGAATCTCCATTTGGTAAGGCTGTTCTTGGCAAAAAGGTCGGCGATAAAATTTTGGTTAAAGTTAGCCCAGAATATTCATACACAGTTACAATCAAGTCAATAACAAAGGGAACTGACGATGAAAGTATTCCTTTAAATGGATATTAATTAACAAATATTTAATAATTGTTTGTTAAATTCATAAAAAGGGGTTGCAATTAATTGTTAATTTTGTTATTATAATTGGGTGTGTTTTAGGGCAATTCCTAAAATAATGACCTAAATAGTTGTAAATTTATTAGGTAAACACGGCACAAAAAGTGCTAAGGATAAAGGAGAATTTTATGGAAGAAATTTTTGAACAAGCATGGAGAGGTTTTCATGGTGATTCTTGGAAGGAAGAAATTGACCTTTCAAACTTTATCGTGAGAAACTTCACAGAATACAAGGGTGATGATTCATTCCTTGCTGGTCCAACAGAAAAAACAAAAGCAGTTTGGGCAAAATGTGAAAAATTATTAGAAGAAGAAAACAAAAATGGTGGTTGTCTTGATGTTGAAACAAACATTTTGAGCGGCATCACAGCATTTGCTCCAGGATACATTGATAAAGAAAATGAAGTTATCGTTGGTCTTCAAACAGATGCTCCACTTAAAAGAATTGTTAATATGTATGGTGGCACAAAAGTTGCTATGAAGGCTCTTGAATCACATGGATATAAACTTAATCCAGATCTTTATAAGCATTTCACATCATACAGAAAAACACATAATGACGGTGTTTTTGATGCTTATACACCAGCTATTAGAAAAGCTAGAAGCAATGGTCTTTTGACTGGTCTTCCTGATGGTTATGGAAGAGGAAGAATCATTGGAGATTATAGAAGAATTGCTCTTTATGGTATTGACAAACTCATCGAATTCAAAAAGAAAGATTTGAATGGCGAATATATCGATGAAACATATATTGAAGAAAACATCAGACTTCGTGAAGAAGTTAATGAACAAATCAGAGCTTTAGAAGCTATCAAACAAATGGCTGCAAGTTATGGTTATGACATTTCTAAACCAGCTACAAATGCTAAAGAAGCTATGCAATGGGCATACTTTGGTTACCTTGCAGGTGCTAAAGAAAACAATGGTGCAGCAACTTCTATGGGAAGAAATGCTACATTCTATGATATTTATATTGAAAGAGACCTTGCAGAAGGAACTTTAACAGAAGCTGAAGCTCAAGAACTTGTTGACCAATATGTTATTAAGCTTAGATTCATCAGACACTTAAGAACTCCTGATTATGATGAACTTTTTGCTGGTGATCCAACTTGGGTAACAGAATCAGTTGCTGGTATGATCAGTGAAACAAAGAGTTTAACAACAAAGAACTCATTTAGATTCTTAAATACTCTTATCAACTTGAATCCAAGTGCTGAACCAAACCTTACAGTATTATGGTCTAAGGGTCTTCCTGAAAACTTCAAAAAATACTGTGCTAAGATTTCTATTAAAACTGATTCAATTCAATATGAAGGCGATGACACAATGAGACCTCTTTATGGTAATGACTATGCAATCGCTTGTTGTGTTTCAGCTATGAAATCTGGTAAACAAATGCAATTCTTTGGTGCTAGATGTAACCTTGCAAAATCGCTTCTTTATGCTATCAATGGTGGTATTGATGAAAAGACAGGTAAACTTGCAGTTGAAGGTCTTGAAAAGAACACAGAAGAAGTTTTAACTTATGATAAAGTTAGAAAACAATATAGCTTAATGCTTAAAGAAATTGCAAAAATCTATGTTGATGCAAACAATATCATTCACTTTATGCATGATAAATATGCTTATGAAGCAAGTCAAATGGCTCTTCATGACACAGCTGTTGAAAGACTTATGGCTTTTGGTATTGCAGGTTTCTCTTGTGCAGTTGACTCACTTTCTGCAATTAAATTTGCAAAAGTTAAACCAATCAGAAATGAACAAGGTGTTGCAATTGATTTTGAAACAGAAGGAGAATTCCCAAAATTTGGTAACGATGATGACAGAGTTGATGCTCTTGCTGCTGAACTCGTTCAAGAATTCTTTGATGATATTGCAGCTCACAAGCTTTATAGAAATGCAAAACCAACTCTTTCACTTTTAACCATTACATCAAATGTTATGTATGGTCAAAAGACAGGTAGCACACCAGACGGAAGAAAATCTGGTGAAGCATTTGCTCCTGGTGCTAACCCAATGCACGGAAGAGATGCTAGTGGTGCTCTTGCTTCACTTAACTCAGTTGCAAAAATTAAATTTGAAAACTGCTGTCAAGATGGTGTTTCAAACACATTCTCAATTGTTCCATCTGCTCTTGGAAACAACGAAGAAGAACAAATTGACAACTTAGTTTCAATTATTGATGGATACTTTGTTCAAGGTGCTCAACACATCAATGTTAATGTATTTAACAGAGATTTACTTGTTGATGCTATGAACAATCCTTGGAAATATCCAAATCTTACAATTCGTGTATCTGGTTATGCTGTTAACTTTAACAAACTTGATAGAGCTCATCAAGAAGAAGTTATTGCAAGAACTTTCCATGAAAAGAGATAGTTAAAAAAAGAGTCAAAATTGCAAGATGACAATTTAGTTATCGAAGCAATTTTGGCTTTTTGTTAGATTAATAAATTTTATTTTATATGAAAAATAAAGGAAAAATATGAACGGAAAAATAACTGACATTGAAACAATGGGTTCTGCAGATGGTCCTGGTGTTAGATTGGTTGTGTTTATGGCTGGTTGCAGACTTAGGTGTTTGTATTGCCACAATCCAGAAACCTGGACAGAAGAGGGCAGCAGAGAAATTTCTGCCGAAGAAATATTGCAAAAGTTTAATAAGTATAAAAATTATTATGGAGAAACAGGGGGCATCACTTTTAGCGGAGGTGAACCACTTTTGCAAAGTAAATTCTTGCTTGAAGCAGTTAAACTTTTAAAACAAAACAATATTCATATTGCGATTGATACAGCAGGTGTTGCAGATGATTATGACGAAATTTTGGACCTTGTTGACCTCGTTATTTTGGATATAAAAGCGGTTGATGAAAGTGAATATGAGTATGTTGCTGGTCAAAAAATTGAAAAGTTTAATAAATTTTTAGAAACTTGCCAAAAAAAGAATAAAAAACTTTGGCTCAGACAAGTTATTGTTCCGGGAATCAATGATGACGAAGCACATATTTTGAAACTTAAAAACTTTGCTGCAAAAATTAATAATGTTGAGAGAATTGAACTTTTGCCATATCATTCAATGGGAAAAATGAAATATGAAAAACTTGGCATTCCATATAGGCTTGGTGATACCGAAAATATGGACAAAGAAAGATGCAAAGAACTTGAAAATTTGTTAAAATAAAGAATGTCTTATGACATTCTTTTTTATTGATAAAATTTCTAAAATTCTATATAATTTATGGCAAGGAGACTATTATGAAATTATTATTATGTTCTGATTATGCAGGTGTTGGATATAAATTTTTAGACAAGTTTTTTGATAAAACAGAAGGTTTAACTTGTTTGTTTGTGGGCTATGCTCAAGAAGATGAATTTGAGGCAGAAAGCAGGGCAGTTCTCTCTTTTAAAAGTATGGGTATGAAAGTTATCATATTAAAAGAAGGATATGATTTTCAAGACAAAATTGACCTAATTTTTGTGAGAGGGGGAAACACCACAAGGCTTATTCATTATCTTCATAAATTTAACCAATTTGAAAAAGTGAGAAAACTTGTTGAAGAAGATTCTGTTTTATATATTGGCAGCAGTGCAGGTTCGGTTCTGGCCGGTAGTGACACAGAATATTGTTTGAGATCTGAGCCTTATGATTATGATGTGAAATCTGAATTTGGAAAAGATTCACTCAAAGGTTATGGTTGGATTGATAAAATGGTTTTTGTTCATACAACAAAACACAGAATGTGTTATCCTGATGAAATGCAAAATGAAAATGATTTATTCATTACAGATGATACTTTTTGTTATCCAGCTCACTTAGAAGAAATTCAAATTTATGATGAAAATTTATATACTTGCATTGGCAACAATCAAGTATTGTTTATTGATGGAGAAGAGAAAACTTTGCTCACAGATGACTGGTCTGGTTTAGAATATAGAAAATTACAAGAAGACAGACAAGAAGATTAAAAACTGCAAAAATCTTCAATTTTGCCTAAAAAATTGGGTATTATGTGACACATAACACCATTTATTTGCGATAAAATCAAGAAAAATAAAAAACACACCAAATATTTGGTGTGTTTTTTTATTGTTAAATTTGTTTTAATTCTTCATAGTGTGCAACATATTTATCAGCACAATCTTTGATATCAAAACTCTCGTCCATAGCTTGAAGAATATATCCATCAAGTTTATCTCTTTTTTCGTGATAGTGACGAAGTGTTCTGTCAATCAAATCGGTGAGGGTGGTTGCATCATAGTCGTTAAATGTGTAACCGTTTCCTTTTTGATATCTGAAATCTGTGAAGTTGTCTTTCAAACCACCGGTTTCATAAATGATTGGAAGACAGCCATATTTGTTTGCAATGAGTGGGCAAAGACCACAAGGCTCAGTGCTAGAAATGTTAAACAAAAAGTCTGCCGCTGCATAAACTTTTTTAACATAACGGTTGTCATAACCAAATATAAGATGAACAGAATTTGGAAATCTTGTGTTTAAGCTTCTCATATAGTTTTCATATTCAGGGCTTCCGCCACCGATTCCAATGAGTTGAATTTTTCCTTCTTCTAAATATGGTTCAATAACTTGTCTTAAAAGGTCTATTCCTTTGTGTGCACCCATATATCCAATGTATGAATACATAGGAATATTTTCATCAACAGGGAGTCCAAGTTCTTCTTGAATTTTGAGTTTGTTTTGAACTCTGTTTTCAATTGTTTCTTTGTTATAGTTAACAAAAATGTTAGGATCGGTTTCTGGATTATAATATTCATAATCAATGCCATTTATAATTCCATAAACCTTGTGTTTAACACTTTCTAAAATACCTTGAAGACCTCTGCCTTGTTCGGTGTATAAAATTTCTTCTTTATATGTTTCACTAACTGCAACAATTGAGTCAGAACACATAATACTTGCTTTCATAATGTTTGCTTTTCCAAAATAGTCAAAAAGGTAAGCAAATTTGTCATCTACATTTAAAAGGTCTTTAACGATGTCATATTCAGCAATGCCTTGATAGTTTAAGTTGTGAATATTGAGAACTGTTTTAATGTGTTCATATTTTGGGTTTTGCCATTCTAAGATTTTTAAGAATGTGCAAACCATACTTGATTGCCAGTCGTTTGTGTGAATAATGTCAGGGAAGTAACTGATTACTGGAAGGATATCAAGAACGGCTTTTGAAAAGAAACTAAATCTTTCAACATCGTCTTCGTATCCAAACAATTTTTCTCTTTTGAAATAATGTTCATTGTCAATAAAGTAATAAGTTATTCCGTTAAATTCATATTCATAAATTCCGCAATATTCTTTTCTCCAAGAAAGTTCAACGGTTCTTTCACCAATAAGTCTGAAACCTTCTCTGAAATTTTCAGGAATCTTTGAATAGAGTGGCAAAATTACTCTAACATTAACTTTGTCAGTTCTATTTAAGTATTTTGGCAGTGCATAGCACATATCAGCTACACCGCCATTTGCACAAAATGGTAAACATTCTGCGGTTACAAATAATACATCTAGTTTGGTTTTTATGTCCATAAATCCTCTCTAATTATTTTTGAACTTTGCGAAGAATCAAAGTTGTGTTTGCTGGAATATTAACTCTAATTGCATGAGCTTTTCCATTTTTATTCATAATTGTTGAATAAATAAGTGGATTGTGTTCACCAGTTCCACCAAAAGCTTCGTCATCTGATGAGAAAATCTCTTCGTATTCACCAGATTCGTCAATTCCAATAACATAGTCAGTAACTCTAAATGGTGAGAAGTTGCAAACACAAAGCAAATGACTTCTATTTTTGCTAAATCTTTTAAACACTGTAACACAGTTTAAATTATCATCTTTAACAACCCATTCAAAACCTGTTTTGTCAAAATCAATTTCATACATTTCAGGAGTTTCAGTGTATAAATGGTTGAGGGAAGCGATAAATTTGCTGAGTTTTTTATTGTTATTTGCTTTTAAAAGTTTCCAGTTAATGGTTTCATCGTGAGACCATTCTGTTATTTGACCAAATTCACTTCCCATAAAAGAAAGCTTTTTGCCAGGGTGCATAAACATATAAAGATAAAATGCACGGCAAAGGTCAATTTTGGTTTTCATATCATCGCCGTTCATCTTTTTGATGAGTGAATGTCTGCCGTTGGCAACTTCGTCGTGGTCAACAGGCAAGATATAATTTTCATCAAAACAATAATCAATTGTGTGAGTTAAAATTTTGTGATGATATTTTCTAAAATGTGGGTCCATTGAAGTATATTCCCAAAGGTCGTTCATCCAACCAACATTCCACTTAAAGTTAAAGCCCAAACCGCCAGTTGTTGTTGGTTTTGTAACAAGTGGCCAAGAAGAAACTTCTTCGGCAATCATAAGTGCATTAGGGAATTCTCCAAAGATTGAATTGTTTAAGTTTTTCAAAAATTCAACACCTGCATAGTTGATGTTGTTTCCGTTAACATTAGGAATCCATTCATCAGGGTTTCTGCAGAAGTCAAGGTACAAGATTGCAACACAGGCATCGACTCTGATTCCGTCAAAGTGATACTTTCTCATATAAAAGAGGGCAGATGCAAGTAAAAATTGTGTTACATAAGGATTTTCGTAGTCGAAAATTCTTGTTGTCCAAGCAAGTTGGAACTTTCTGTCCCATTTTGGACTTTCATAAAGTGGTTCACCATCCCATTCCATAAGACCAAATTCGTGGAAGTCAAAGTGGGCAGGAACCCAGTCTAAAATTACACCAATTCCAGCTTCGTGGCATTTGTCAACAAAATACATAAAGTCTTTTGGTTTGCCATATCTGCTTGTGATTGCATAATATCCACTAACTTGATATCCCCAAGAAATGTCTCTTGGAAACTCTGAAAGTGGCAATAATTCAATATGGGTGTAACCCATCTTTTTTACATAAGGAATAAGCGAAGTAGCAAGTTCTCTGTATGTATAGAAACTGCCGTCAGCATGTCTTTTCCAAGAGAGAAGGCAAACTTCATAAATATTCATAGGTGTATCTAAATGATTTTTTGTTTGGATTGATTCCATATATTTTGAATCTTTCCAATTGTAGCCATCAAGGTCATAAACATAAGATGCATAATCGTTGTCGTGTGTGATGTTTTGACCATAAAAAGCATAAGGGTCAGCTTTAACAAGTTCTTTGTCGTTTTTATCAACAACAATATATTTATATTTTTGAAGGTTTTTTGCTCCAGCAACAAACACTTCCCAAATATTTGAATTTTTTATTCTTTTAAGTGGATGAGATTCTTTATCCCAATTGTTGAAGTCACCAACAACAAAAACCATTTTTGCATGAGGTGCATAAACTCTGAAATATACACCATTTTCACCATTTTTTCTTCCAAAATGGCTGCCTAAAAATTCATAAACCTTGAAGTCTTTTCCGTTTTCAATATTAGATATTCTTTCGTCGATTGTCATAAAAACTATCTAGCTCCTTGAACTATTATAAAACAAGAGAATTATATCAAATATATAAGCGGTTGTCAAACCACAATGTGACAACATTATTAAAAACGGCATACTGATTCACAAAATTTGTATATATTTGTTAGAAATTTCAATTTAAAAATCAAACCCGTTTTAATAAAAAAACAAAACAAAGCAGACATTAAAGAAGATTAAAATAAACTTATTTGAAACCTGCAAAATTTAGATGATTTTTATAGGTTTGTTTGTTATAATTTTTTTGATAGGAGAAGTTTTATGAAAATTATTAGTTGGAACACAAATGGACTCAGAGCTTGTAAAGGTAAAGGTTTTGATGAGTTTTTTGACAGTGAAGCTGCAGACTTTTTTTGTATTCAAGAAACAAAAATGCAAGAGGGTCAAGCAGACCTTGAAAAGAAAGGATATCATTTGTTTATGAGTTCTGCTGAAACAAAAGGTTATAGCGGAACTATTGTTTATGCAAAACAAAAACCACTTTCGGCAGTTTTTGGCATTGATGAAAAATATAATGATGAAGGCAGGGTTATTACACTTGAATATCCTGAATTTTATTTGGTTAATGCTTATGTTCCAAATTCTGGTGAAGGGTTAAAAAGACTTGATTATAGAATGGTTTTTGAAAATGATATGAGAAAATATTTAACAAAGCTCAGCAAAAACAAAACTGTAATATATACTGGCGATTTAAATGTTGCTCACACAGAGCAAGATATTAAAAATGCCAAGTCAAATGAAAAAAATGCAGGTTTCACCATTGAAGAAAGAAACAAAATGACAGAACTTTTAGAAGCTGGTTTTGTGGATAGTTTTAGATATTTATATCCAAACAAAATTGAATATTCTTGGTGGAGTTATAGGTTTAACTCAAGAGCGAAAAATGTGGGTTGGAGATTAGATTACTTTTTGGTTTCTGCAGCCGCAAAAAATAAAATTAAAGATTCAAAAATTTACACAGCGGTTGAGGGTAGTGACCATGCTCCAATTGGTCTTGAAATTGATATTTAAAATTATGAAAATTTATTGATTATTTAAAAAATTAATGATATAATTCAATCATTCCATAAAGAGTGTGCGAGGGACAGCCCCGTTGACCACACAGCAACCTAGCTTTTGCCAAGGTGCTAACGGCTGACCGATGGCGAAAGTTTTATTTTGTTATTATGCCCATCGGTGACGATGGGTTTTTTATTGCTCTTTATTAGGAAATTTAATAAATAGGAGAAATGATTATGAGAAAGATTATTACTAGTGAATCGGTGAATATTGGACACCCAGACAAAACTTGCGATACTATTGCTGATGCAATTTTAGATGCAGCACTTACTGGTGACAAAAATTCACAAATGGCGGTTGAATGTGCCATTAAAAACGACAAGGTGTTTATTTATGGTGAAGCCACAACAACTGCAAATATTGATTATGAGGCAATTGCAAAATCTGTTTTAAAAGAAATTGGTTATGAAAATGAGTTTACCGTAATCAAAGAAATTTCAACACAAAGCCCAGATATTGCTCAAGCTGTTATCAAAGAAGAGCTTAAGGCAAATGACCAAGGTATGGTTTATGGTTTTGCTTGTAACGAAACTGCTGAATTTATGCCACTTCCAATTATGATTGCTCACAAACTTATGAAAAAATATGATGAGTATAGAAGAACAACGGCTTGTTATTTTGCAGATGCAAAAAGCCAAGTTTCAATTGCTTATGAAAACGACAAACCTGTTGCAATTGATACAATTTTGGTTAGTGTTTCGCATAGTGAGTCAAAGACAGCGGAAGAAATTCAAGCAGATATCAAAACAAATGTTGTTGATGTTGTTTTGAAAGAATATGAAAATTTGGACCAAAGTGAAACAAAATTTTTGATTAATACCAGTGGAAAGTTTACCATTTGGGGCAGTTTTGGCGATAGTGGTTGTGTTGGAAGAAAAATCATTGTTGACACCTATGGTGGTGTTGGCAGAGTGGGTGGTGGTTGTTTTAGTTCTAAAAATGCCACAAAAGTTGACAGAAGTGCTTGTTATTATGCAAGATATGTTGCAAAAAATGTTGTTGCTCACGGTCTTGCTGACAAATGTGAAATTCAAGCAAGTTTTGCAATTGGAATTGCTGAACCTGTAAGTTTGTATATTGAAACATTTGGCACAAATAAAGTCCCAATTAAAGAAATTGTTGATTTTGTTCACAAAAATTTCAGTTTTAGA
>JAZRNH010000038.1:0-2355 GCA_045648025.1 Clostridia bacterium | reverse complement strand
AAAGTCAAAAACTCTTTCACTTGCTGCAGCGGATTGTTGCAAACTTGTCATTGCTTGAGCAATTTGAGTGAGTGGGTTTGTAAACAATCTGATATAAATCATAAATGCGGTTATAACACCAAAAGAAATTTTTCCTTCAATAAACAATACTGCACCAATAACACAAACAATAACATATCCAAGGTTTCCAACAAAACCCATAATTGGGTGCATTGTGCCGGAAGCAAATTGAGCTTTCCAACCGCTTTGATAAAGTTTTTTATTTACCTTTTCAAACTTATCTTTAAACTCTTGTTTAGCATTATAAGTTTTGATTACTGTTTGACCTGAATAAGTCTCTTCGATAACTCCGTTGAGTTCTCCAAGTCTGTTTTGTTGTTCCAAGAAATACTTTTGAGATTTTTTCATAATGATAGTCATCACAGAAAAACCAAGCATTGTTGAAACAACCGCAGCAATTGCCATAAGCCAGTTTGTTACAAACATCATAATAAGTGAACCCAAAAACAAAACAACTGCACTAACAAGTGTTGGCAAACTATTTAAAAGTGTGTCACCAATAAGGTCAACATCGTTTGAAACAGTGCTTAAAATGTTTCCATAAGGTGTTCTATCAAGTTTTTTGAGTGGAAGTCTGTTAATTTTGTTTGAAATTTCAGAACGAAGTTTTTGACTGGTTTTAAAACAAGCTCTTGCAATCAAAATGTTTGCAACATAAGTGAACACTGCACCAAGCAAATAAAGCACAATCAAAACTTTTGCAATGTCCCAAACTTGACTAAGTTCAAAACTCTTGCCAAAAACAAATTTTCCGTCATCGGCAATATGTGGAATTGCCTTTTCTAAAATATTTGTAAGTTTTGCAAGTTGATTTGGTCCAACAATTCTAAAAATTGTTGTTGCCGCAAAAAGAATAAGTGAAATAATGATTACCGGAAAAAATGCTTTCAAATATTTTGCAAGTCGAAGTAATGACTTTTTCATATTAACTTTTTGATGAGGAATTTGCATAATTGGTCTAGGCATTTTTGAGTTCCTCCTTTGAAAGTTGTGAAAGTGCAATTTCTTTATAAATCTTGCAGTTTTGCATAAGTTCGTCGTGAGTTCCCTCACCAACAATTGCACCTTTATCTAAAACAATAATCTTGTCAGCTTTTTTGATAGTTCCAATTCTTTGAGCAACAATTAAACAAGTTTTATCTTTTGCTTTTTCTTGAAGTGCCTCTCTTAAAGCCTTGTCGGTTTTATAGTCAAGAGCAGAAAAACTATCATCAAAAATCAAAATTTCAGGATCTCTTGCAATTGCTCTTGCAATTGAAATTCTTTGTTTTTGACCACCAGAAACATTTTTTCCACCTTGGTCAATTCTTGAATAGATTCCCTCAGGAAGATTATAAACAAAACCTGCTTGTGCAATTTCAATAGCTTTTTCAACATTTGCTTCGCTAGGTTTTTGATCTTCTTTAAAGCCCATTGTCACATTGTCTTTAACTGTTCCAGAAAACAAAATTGCCTTTTGTGAAATGTATCCAATTTTGTCATTGAGTTGTTCAATTGTATAGTCTTTAACATTAACACCATCAACAATAACTTGACCTTCTGTTGCATCATAAATTCTTGGAACAAGATTAATAAGTGTTGACTTTCCGCTTCCGGTTGAACCAATAAAGGCAACCGTTTCACCTTTTTTGATTTTGAAACTAATATCGTGCAAAACATACTCTTCTGCATCTGGATATTTGAAACCAACATTAACAAATTGAATTTCACCAGTTTTGATAGGTTTATCTTTTCCTTCCCCATCAGCAATTGTATTTTTTGTGTTCAAAACTTCATTAATTCTCTTTGCAGAAACTTCTGCTCTTGGAAGTGACATAAAAATCATAATAAGAGCAATAAAGCTCATAATAATTTGAATTGCATAAGCACTAAAAACAGACATATTTGCAAAAATCATAAGTTTGTCAGCAACACCTGCATTGAAAATCAAAATAGCACCAATAACATAAATTGCAAGTGGAAGACCGTTCATAACAATTGTCATTGTTGGATCAATAAGCGACATTGCCTTTGAAATAAACAAGTGGTTTCCCGCAATTTCACTGTTTGCTTTTTCAAATTTTTCTTCTTGGTATTGTTCAGCATTAAATGCTCTAACAACCCTTGCACCAGTAAGCCCTTCTCTGGTAACTTTGTTTAAGTTATCAGTTAACATTTGAACTCTTTTAAATCTAGGGATCGCAACAAACACAATAATCAAAAGTGTAATCAAAATCAAAAGCACAGCTGTTGCAGTTGCAACCGTCCAAGCAAGGTTTGTGTTGACAATTTTAACAATCGCCATAACCGACATAA
>JAZRNH010000037.1:0-38304 GCA_045648025.1 Clostridia bacterium | reverse complement strand
GTTAAGAATCCTTTTACAGCTCGTTTCTTTCTGTATGTATCAAGTTTTTCAATTTGACCATTTTTCTTAAAAACAATCTCTGTAGTTGACCACTTAATACTATCTGCAGTTATGTTGATTTGAATTTGGTTATATTTCTTTATTAGTTTTTGATTTCCACTCTCAAAAAGTTTCTTCTCACTTGTAAAGTTGTTATCAACCAAAAATTCTCTCTTTCTTCGCCTCGTTTCTCTCTTGTTTCTTATATCAAGAAAGTATGGAAGATAGATTTCTTTTTCTCTACAGTCTTTACGAATTGTTTTATGTTCTGTGTATTTCTTCTGTGTATCATCTTTGTTTAATCCAGCAGATAATGCTTGTTCACTAACACCTTGCTTAATGGTTGTTTGAATCATTACAAGTCCTATGGTTAATGCACTAATTGAGGATAGATTCCCTCCAACATTTTCCCAATATTTCTCTGTAAACAATTCACCCATGTCACCAAAGGTTAGAATTACAAGCAAAACAACACCGATTATAGAAACAATTAAACCAATATTCTTTCTTAACCACTTTGTTATCTGGTTCATAATTCCTCCAAGTCTTATTTTAATTACTTAAAAATTTTGAAACTTATTCTGTTTCACTCAAATACTTTCTAGGCTCTTTACCTAAAAGAATCCTTAATTCGTTGTGTAAAGTTTGGAACTCTTTTTGTCTTTCTACCATATCTTCAAACTCTGCACCAGCAAGAGATTGAATAATGTCTTGTGAAAGTTGTTCTAGACGAGTCTTAATTTCAGATATCCTTTTGTTGTCTTTATGTCTTTGCTTTCGAGCATTATATTTATCAATATTAAAAGTTAAATCCTCATTAAAATCGACACTATCACAATCTTTATAAGTTTCTTCAATTTCAATTAAAGAATATCCATACTTGTCTGCATACTCTTCGCCAAATCTTTCTATAAATGTTTTATCAATATAAACTTGATTATTTTGTAGTTTTTTTATTGCAATTAACATAACTCAACCTCCACTTTTGTAATCCTAATGTTATCACAAGTGTTACCATTACTATCTCTTATTTCTTCTATTATTTCCCCAGTTGTAGAATAATTATATCTATAAGGCAATATGGTTAAATGTCTTACACCCAAACCGCTAGAATCCCAAGAACTCATGCGAGCTGTAAATCCATAAAAATGATTTGAAAAATCACTTGTCTTATTTTGTATGTTTGGTGCAATCAATAAGTTTGCTCTAAATTGTGCGTCTGATGTGATGTTTGGTTGCCTCAAATCCATAATCAAAGGCGATGTTCCATCACTAAACCAGTTGCCACTATGAGGACAAGCCTCTATCCACACAATAACTTTTTGTACTTTAGTTGTATCAATGGGAATCTCAACAACATTATCATGTGTTAATTTTATGCCGTTTGTATAAGAAACACCATTTATTATGGTCTTTCTCTCAAAGGTCGAATCCATATCGTAAATAGTTTCTCTTCTTACAATATTCCTATTTCCACGAACAATATCTCCCCCAGCTGATTCTTCAAATTCAGATTCTGTTGAAGCATATTCAAGTTGAATATCATATATAAGGTTTAAATTATTCCCAATATCTGCATACCAGAAATCAAATCCTACTTGATTTGCATTGCTAGGGACTTTTGCTGTTGTTGCTCCATTACCCTCACACCCAACATATACACCATTGTTAAAAAATATAAAACCACCAGCAATACTTTTAGGCAAACCTTTAAAACTTATAGTAATTGTTGAGTTTGGCTCGACCTCAATTAAATTCTCATTACAAGCATAGTCTGTATTTGTATGGTCATAAGTTCCATTACTAAAAACATAGCAACCTTTTCTTAATGCACTATTCCATAAATTTTTACTTTTTCTTCTCTCTCTTTCTGCAAAATCAATAGATTGTCTGTCTTGTGGTTTAAATTCTAATTTTCTCATTAATCTGCCTCCTCTGGAAATTCAATCACGAAAGCAACCTCACCATCATTGCTTTCTGTATAACATTTACAACTACCAATAGGAATAATATCACTAGGTGTGACATTTCCTTTTTCATCTGTCACCATTACCTTGTTAGCATTTTCAATTCCTTGCGAAACAAAATCATTAATAAGATTGTATAGATCATCATCAACACTGTTTGATTCTTCTACAATTCTTTTAATTTCAGCTAATAGAGAGTCTGTTTTATCTGTCATTGCAGCATAAAATGCTTTTTTAATTTCATCTGCCCTCATGCCACTTTCGGATGGTCTATCTGGCAGAGCATAGGCTGTTTTTCGTTTTATGGCTTGTTCTGTTTCTGCAGATACTTGATTTATCTTCTTTTTATCCATACCTATTGCACTCCTTTATTCATAGAATTTATTTTGTAATTTATTGTGAGTGAGTGAATTGCACACGACCTATCATTATCACTCTTAAAGAAAAATTGTATAAAGTTGAAATAGTCTTTAATATCAACTGTATAACTATTTGCAAATGATGTATCGAAAGAGAAGTTATTAAAGTCCAAAGTTTCAAAATCGAACATGTGAATCCCTTGTGATTCTATAAATTCTTCCGAGTTCTTTGTTGTATATCCAAACTCAACTTGACCATTTGTGATAGGTTCTGTTGAAATTGTTAGCGCCAACAGAGTTTTCATTGCTTGATTAGTTCCAAAGTCAAATACTGGACTATACCATGTTGCAACAACATTTTCTTTAATAACAAATGTTGCACGTGGTGTTTGATAAACATTAGAGTTGTTGTATTTTACAAACTCAATATTCTCTGTTCGCTTATCGTATTTAACCTGGAAAGTGTCATCTGTTAAATTCATAACAACAAGTTCTTTGTTTTTTAAGTTTTCGCAAAACCTAAATCCTCTTGAACTAATACTTACAGATGCCCCAGTTTCATCAACCAAAGCAAATGAGCAATTAGATAAATTAATATCATCAAAATAGTATTTCTTGTTTACAACTAATCCAGAAGAACCAACATTGTCTGCATAAACCTCTGTTCCAGTATAACAAGTTAAAATATCTGTTTCATTTAAGAAAATTCTATTATTTTCAACTTTTATAATTTGTTCTGGCAATAACTTCACTTTGAATATATCTGTATCAAACTTGATCAAGTCATCATCTTTAACACCAATATACTTGTTGTAGACTATTGTGTTTGTATCATACTCTAAATACAAATCACCATCTTCTGTCTTTTCATGGATTCTATCCACATATTTACCATCAAATGTGCATATTCTTCCATCTTCTGTTCCAAAGTAAAGATTGTCATCAATAATGCACCAAACTCTTACTGGCATATTATCCCAGTAATACCACTCATAATTAAATGAATCTGTATCTGAAGTGTTTTGTGATGTTATTCTTGCATCTGCAACATAACAAACATCATCAACTGCGAGATAATATCTATTCCTATACGAAATTGCAACAGCATTTTCCAGGCTTGTGTGCTTAATAAGTTTTGATTTTATGTATTGACTTCTTTCTTTCGAATATCTTTCTGTTGAAGATATGTTTGAAGACATTACAATTCCAAAAACACCATTTCTTGAAAGATATAGTTTGTCACCACTCAAATTAGCATTTGCATACTTGCTTATCATTGCCTCACCGATTGTTCCAGCTTTGATAGGAAAGTATGACATAACCTTTTCCAAACTACCATCTTCGTTATATTCTGTGTTATAAGTACCAGTCCTGTAATAAATACTTGCCTCACCATTAACCAATTCTTTGTGTGTTGCAAGTGTTCCATCACCAAGTCTTGAATAACCAACTATCTTTGACTCTGAAGAACCGATTGAACTATTGTTTTGGTCTTCAAAATAGGTTAGGTTATCCATAGCAGAATAAAAGTCTATATTTGGATATTCATCATTTCCAGCAACGAATAATCTGTCTGGATTACCATTAACACCAAACATGATTCCAAATTCGCAATTATTAATTCTTTCTGCATATCCCTCTGTCTTACAACCAAAAGTAATTGTTATATTTGACTCTTGAGAAATAGGTGGCATTGTATCAATAAAGAACTTAACCCTTGAATTTTCAAAATCAATAGAACCAACATTTGAACCATTTTCATCATATAAGAAAACATCTTTACTGGCATATTTCTTTATCACCAACTCTTCGTTCTCTAGTGTTTCATGTTCCACTATTACTTGAACATTTGTATCAATGCTTTGAGAATCAAGTGTAAATGTAGAATTTGCAACATTTCCAACAAGAGTGTTTTTTCTTTTGCTTGAAAGCAAGTTCGCCATATCTTTTGTTTTTACAATATCCCCCTCAACACCATCTGCATCAATGTTGATAGTTGTTGTTGGAATATAAGTGTTGTCATCATCTTCAACTCTTCTCAACTCATAGTTGTCACCATATTTGCCATAGGTTAGATAATCACCACAACCAACAAAATAGCATCTATTTTGAGAGATAAACATTTGACATCTTCTATCCAATAATCGTTCGATATTGACCTTGCAAGATGCATTTGTTGATGAGTTTGTAATATTTATCACTTCATCATTAACAACCTTATAGAATTGCTTTTCACCATAAACAAGAATAGTTTTCACACCATCAAGAACACACTCGAAGATGCCATTGATGTTGCCATCACCAACTCGCCATTTTTCAAACCATCCATTTCTCTTTCTATTTACACCATTTTCGAATATAAAGTTTTTACTATTCACAGCTCTGTTTTGTGCAACCAAAAGAGAAGAACTTGAAAAATCAACACCTTTAAAATTACTAATCTTTGCTTGTCTTCTTTCTTTTAATTGTACACTCATTAACAATCCTCACTTGAATAAACTTTTTCTATATTAAAACTCTCAAATTCATCATCATAAACTCGAAGAGATTCAATGCCCTGGTCAAAGGTATTTTTAGCGGTTAAAGCAAGGTCTGGTTCATCTTCTTGATAAAGTTCAAACTTTATGTAGTATGGTATCAATCTTGCAAGTTCATCACTTAAATTTGGTATATCATCTGTGTCTGCAATATTGTCTGTAATGTTTTCAATCTTTGTGTCATATACCATTGCCAAATATTCTGGAAGATATTTGTTAGACACAACAACAAGATTTCCCTCTCTCTCAAAAGGAACTCTTTCTCTATAACCTTTATTGTCTTCATAGACAATCCTTGAAATTGATATAAAATCACGAATAGTTGAAACATCAAATCTATTATTGATTGCACCAGACTTCACTTGTAATTCAGACATCTCAATTCTGTTTTGAGGCAATATTTTCTTATGATTGATCACATCTATTGCCTTATTGATGCAATTAAACATATTATTAAGGTATTTAGCATATCTTTTCTCGCCTAAAATAGCATCCATGTTCTCAAGAACAAGCACACTATCATTGTTGATATTCATAATCTTTAAAGCCTCTAGTTTGATTTCACCTAATTTCATAATTTCCTCCATGTTTCTGCGACTTTGTGGGTTCGAACCACTAATAGCCAACTCAAATCACATAAAACAATCCAAAAACACATGGATTGTTTTGATAATTAATTAAATATACTTTGCATCTTCAAGGATTTTAGCAACCGGTTCTGGAACAAGAACTTTTTCGCCTCTCTTGATTTCCCAACGATAACCATTGATGATTACTGGAACAATCAAATCCTTTGGATTTTGAGAGTCAATAGGAATCTTAATTTCAACCATTTTCTTGTTTTTGATAACCTTTGCAGTTTGTTTTGCAACCTCTGTATGTTTTGCATCAATCTTCACATCTTCAATACTTTCGGTTGTATTAACAACTTTTTCCTCTACAACTTCAACATTTTTTGTTTCTGCCATAATTAATTTCCTCCATATATTTAATCTTTTCTCACCCTCTAATTAAAGAGGGTGATGGCAAGATTTAACCTTTAAACTCTTTTAGTCAAGAGTTGTTGCACACTCGATACGAACCATGCAATTTTCATCAAGTCTTTTAGCAGTAAATAATGCTTTCCAACCAGATGTTGCTCTTTGGTTAAGTGGGTCAGCAGTTCCAGCAGAACCAAATGCTTTAACAATGTTTTCTGGTTTAACTGAACCATCAACATCAACGATACCATAGGCATCTTTACCGATAATCATTGCACAGTGAACATTTACAGAACCAGATTTAACAAGAGTTTCTGTTGTTTCAACGAAACGAACACCATGTAATTTACCGATTTCACCATCCATGATGGCTTGACCACCACTATATTTAGAAATATCTTGCCATAGTGGATCTTTCATAAGGTCATAAGCAATATCTGGATCTACAATACCAATGTAGAATTTACCATCAATTCTCTTAACATTACCTTTCTTAAGTGTTGCAGCAGCACGTGCAACTTCATCTGCTGTCATTTTGTCTGCAGCAGTAATAGCACTTGTGCTATCTTTTCCACCAGCATATTGTACATTTGTACCCGCACAAACAATATCTCTAACTGCATTGTCGATTGTCAATCCAGCTTGTTCACCAAGTAATTCTGCAGATTCTACTAATACTGGGTCGATTCCAACCAAGTCAAGCATATCTGAAATTTCAAGGTAGTCACCATATTGTTCTACAGTTGCTGTAATAGATGTCACAGCAAGGCTCTTACCTGCAGGTGTCACACCCTCTGTTAATTTAGATGCAACATCTAAAGATGTGAATTTTCTAAATTCGATTGTTTTACCACTTCTTGATTTAAGTGATTTCTTTTGACCATATTTAGCGAAAACAAGAGTTGGAACAAGTCTTGCTAAAAGTGTTTTGTCATAAAAAGTTTTTGCTTCTGCTGATACAGTTGCTAAAGTGTTTACATTTGTATTTGGCATAATTTTTGCCCTCCTATAATTTAAAATTTTAATTATTTAGAGGACTTTCACCTCTATGTTTGTCTATATCCACCATCTTTGGCTTTCTTAATTTCAGCCTCAAATTCTTTTGGACTCATATCTGCCCAACTCTTCGTTTTAGATACCTCTGAACTATTGAGTGAGCCTGGTGAAGATTGCTTGTTTGCATACATCTTTTCTGCCATAGATTTTGCCTTGTTCTCAAAGGTTGACATCATCTTATTGAATCCATCATAAATCTCTGCTAAAGGTTTGCTACCAAACTTTCCATCACCATATAAAAGAAATTGCTCATTTTGTAGTAGATTAGAAAGTTCTGCATCTGTCATCTCTGGATGCTTACTAAAGAAATCTTTTCTATCGTTCGCATACCATTGCTTTTCATCATCTGCTTTCTTTCTGTTTTCAATTTCTTCTTTTTGTTTCTTTGATTGAACCTTATGATAATCTGCAATAGGATCACCACCATTTTTTTCAATCTCTTTCATGGCAAGATATTTTTCAATATCAACTTTGTCTTTAATCTCTTCATCTGTGTATGGATTAACTCCATTTGTGAATTCGATAATGGCATTGTTTCTTGCCTCTTCTTTTGCTCTTTCAAGTTCGGCTTTTCTTTCTGCCTCTCTTCTTTTTCGAGCATATTCGGAATTTTGTGCATTACTTTGAGTTTTCTTCACCTCTGGTTTGTTAGAGTCGTCACTCTCTTCTGCCTTTGTATCTGTAAACTCAACATCATTTACATTCTCCTCTTCTTTGTTGATGTCTGCGACCTCATCAACTGCATTGTAGTTAGCATTTACCTCATTGCTAGGTTCTTGCTCAATGCTTGTTTCCGCAGTTTTTTCGATTTCTGGCATATTCGCCCTCCTTAAGATTTTTCCGCTATTCTATGCGATTTTTATATAATCAAAGCCTTATGCTTTAACTATCACTTTCTTTACCAGAACATCCTTGTTATAGTTAGGACAATCTGGTCTTCTGCAAGTAAAGGTTGTCTTGTATTTGTTGCTATTCTTCTTCATCAAGACTGCCTTGCAATGTTGACATATCATTTGCATTTGCATTTCCTCCTTGCATCTTAACCAATGCTGCTAAATCATTTGCATCTTGTTGTGTCTTGATGATTTCATTATTAGCAATATTGATTTTCTCTGTATATTCAGCTTGTAGTTGATTCTTTTCTGCCTCTGTTCGAGCCAACAATTCTTTGAGTTTCTTATTCTCATTGATTGTTCCAGCAATGTTATTTGCAATCTCTGTCAACTTTTGTGTCACTTGAGCATATTGTTCAAGTTGTGCTTTTTGACTTTCAACCACTTGAGATAATTGAGCAATTTGACCTTGTTCTTGATTATCCAGGTCTTTTATCAATTCTTTCTTGTTTGGTAGTAGAGTGTCTGGATAAACATTGTAGTATGTTCTCAAACTAATCTTTCCACTATTCAACAAGTTGTCTAATATGTTGACTGTAATTATCTCACTATATTGAGTACCAGCACCAATCTCAATGGTTATATCGAACTCATATTTGCTGAATTCTACACCATTAAACATATCTTTAAATTTAATAGGTTCTGTGCCAACACTTGACACCTCTTTAGCAACTTGTTCTTGTGATGCACCTTGTCTTGATAATTGCTCTTGCAAGATGCCTTGTGCCTCTTCAGATGAGATCTCGTTATAAAACTCTTTATCTTCATAGAAAAGCACATAAAATTGCAATAGAATCTCTGCACATCTTTGTCTAAACTTTCTATAACCTCTAGCAAGATTATCAATAGGTTTTTGTGCTTGTTGTTGTAAGTAAGCAATAGATGCGCCAGATTGATTTGCACCCATGATTTCACCAGTCATAACCTCCGTTGCACCAGTCACACTTCTTGTTGTTTCAAGAATATCTTTGTTTAACTGATATGTTTGAGGATTAAATGGTTGTTTCTGTAAAGTGTAGAACCCTTGACCACCTTTGTATCTATCAATCAAGAGTTTTGTTGGATCGTTGGTGAATTTATCACCTTTAGCCATTGCACCCTCTTTAGCACACACTTGACCAAATCCTTGATCTTCAACACTCTTTGACATCATAGCTGTATTGAAATTGACAACTCTGTTATTTGGAATAATAGGTTCAACCTCACCACGACCATAGATGCAATTCTTTCTTCTCTTGTATTGATAAACCTCAATAGGATAAAGTGTCGCTTTGTATCCACTTTGTTCTTCTTCTGGATTATCTGGCAAGTTAGATTCTGCAGCATCTTCTTTGTTCTTTTGTCTAATAAGAGTCTTATTAATTTCTGGATTAAGTGCTGTTGCCTCACGAATAAATACATTTTTGGTGACCTTTTCAAAATAAACCTCACCATTTTGTTTAAAGTATTTTGTAAGCACTGTGACTAACTTGCTACCATCTTGCTCTTTCTCATCACGAATATTCTCATTGTCATCTGGTTCAATCTTGTCTGCATCTGCTTTGTTTTTGCACATTGCCTTTACAGCATCAAGTTCACACCTTGTTTCAATGATTATCCACTTTTGTTTCTGGATGTCTGTTTCTCGTGGATTATGTACAGTTATGTTAAGTGGTTCAATAACCTCTGCTCTTGTTCCACCTTTATATTCGCCTCTCTTTCCAGTTGCCTCTGCATCCCAGAAGAAATGTAAGAAACTAGAACCCTCAACCTCTGCTTGATTAACCATTTCACACCAGATGTCTTCAAGTTTCATTTCCTTTTCCATCTGTCTGTTAAAAGCTGTAAGTTTGTCTGCTAGTTCTGGAACTTCATGAGAACTAAATATAACCTTTAAAGGTGTTGCAAGTATCCCTGCACCTTTACTATCTACAATCATTTCAATCTGGTTAAAGATAGGTCTAGGCAAAGTCTTTGTTTTTTCACTAACCTTTCCCCAATGTCTTCCCTCATAGAAATCAACACATAGAGGAATCATTGTTTCCAAGCCAATGGTTTTTTGAAAAGACTTGCCATCTTTGTGTTCTTGCCAGATTTGATTAAGTCTATCTTGTTTACTTTCTGTCTTGTTCACCAAACTTATATTCCTCCATTAAACTTATTTCATCATCCTTAACAACATATTGCTTAATGTATCCGATCAACTCTTGTATCTTACTATCGAATAACCCATTAAGTTCTTCAAGGTTCTTAATCTTTTCTGCTTGTGCATCTTTGTCTGCTTTTAATTGTTTAACCTCTTCTTTTAAAGCATCAATTCTCTCATTTTGAGATTGAAATGCTTGTTGTACCAATGCTTTTAGTATTTCTTCCATTAAAACTCTTCCTCCAATGCACTAAAATAATCTTGATATGTATCCTCATACTCACCATCAACATCATCTTCAGATTGTAAAGCAAAAGGCAATTCGTATTTCTCTTGCTCAATCTCAATCCAATCACAATCTTGTTGTTCTATGATTGTTTCAGCTATTGCATCTGCCATAACCAAGTCATCATGGAATCCATATTCTGCCTCTGCACGACCTTTCTCGTTCTTAACAAAAGTTAAACACTCTCTTAAAGTTGCAACATCACACTCATGTGTAATATCTTCTCTAAAGAGTTTTACAAGTTTTGCTATCATAAGTGGTCTTGTCACAGAGTTTGTAATGAATCCAGTTTGTTTCATGAATCTTTGGTTCTGCTTATCAAACACTTCTCTTTGATAGATGTGAGGATAATTGAGTTTGTTCAACTCTCTGTCTGCTACAATGCTATAATTGACCTCTATACCAATTAAAGCCTCATGATAATACATACCTAAACAATAGAGTTGATCTGCATACAAGTCTTCGTGTATGTCTTGCTTATGCAGAGTTGCATGTCTATCATGTGTTATGCAATCGACTACTTTAGCAGTAAAATAGTCTTCGCCATTACCAGCCACATCACAACCAATTACATAAGGTGCTTTCCTTAATGGTCGTTTTGTCTTCTGGTCGTATATCACCACAGGTTCATGATGAATAGTGATATATCCTTTCTCATCATCAACCCACTTGATATTGTTTATCTCGTAATTGTCTACATCAATTACTTTCTTTTCGTACTCGAAATAGCCTCGTTTTACTGGTTGCAAGGTACGAACTCTTTCAATCTGTTTAACAATGCTTTCTTTATCGAAAACACTCGAACCAGATGAAATAAATGCCTCTTCTGGACAACTAGGAAACTCTTGTTTGAATAGATCAATGTCACCACCACAATCGTTGGCAATCTTCCATCTTCGCCAAGCAATTTGCTCATCATCCAGGTTATAAAGTTGTTTAAGTTCTATTTCCTCATCTGTTAGCACAATACCAGTTGCATCTCTTCTGTAAGACTTCAACTCGTGCCATGCACAGAATAGAGGAACATAATCACTCTTGCCATCTACTGCATCATCCCACCTTTGTTTAAAGTCATCATAACCATTAGCTGTAGACTCTATGATTACCATGCTATCTGATGTATCTGGAACTGCTTGTAATAATCCAGCCAGAGTGTTTTTCTTGTCACCTTTCCAGAAAGCATATTCTGAAATGTGCAAGTTCTGAAATGTATCGGAACGACCTATTCCCTCACCACCAGCAGTCATACATTTGATTTTGCTCTTTAATCCAGTTCCCTCTTTGTTATCAAAGATAAGTTCTTTAGCATTACTCTTTCTTATTTGAGGTCTTAAGCAACTCTTCAATTTCTCATAGAATAATTGTGACATATTGAATAGGTTAGTTGTTGCCTCTTCTTTATGTGCAACTATACCACTATTGACATTGTGCTTTGTTGCTGTTCTCTTAAAGATTAATGCCTCTGTTAAAGTAGAAAATCCCATCTGTCTTGCTTTTAAGATGATGATTCGAATAGGTTTGTTTTGTTTAACTAATTCTTTTATTGTGTTGTAAAGTTTCATTTGAGGTTCATTGATAATAAATGGAATTATCTGTGAATCTTTTGTTCTTATCCACAATTCATTTTCAATGTATTTTTTTGTGTTGATTGCCATCACATTTCCTCACCTTGCAGACCTCTTAACACCTCTTCAAGTGATGCATCTGCACCATGATTTACAGTTGCCTCTTTGTTGATAAGTGCTTGTTTATCATAAAGAGTTCCTATAACTGTAGATAATTGACCAATATTTTCCATCTTTAATGAATCCACTTTCCTTGCAACTCGAAGATATTTTTCTCTGTCTTTCTTCTTCTCAAAGTCTGTTTCCTCATAAAGTTCATCAAGAGCATCATCAAGTTCTTTTTCCTTGTTTAATGCTCTATCTAGTTTTCTTTCAAGTAATTGATTTGCCTTTTCCATAATGCTCCAGGCTTTTTCAACAAATGCTTTTTTCTTTTCGTTGCGAAGTTTTGCAAACTCTGGATTGATTTTCTCTTCTGTATCTTTCCAATCCCTCAAGGTTCTCTCTGGTATCTTAAGGCTCTTTGATACAGCTTTGAAAGACATTGTTGTTAGCATTGCAAGTGCTTGTTCTTTTTGTTCATCTGTATATTTAGAACCTTGTGCCATAGAATCACCTCACTTTAGTCCTCAACCTTGATACATCTGTTTTCCCATTTCTTATAAGCATCAAGGTAAAGTTCTTTTTTATCACCATTGTAAGTAAGTTCGTAGTACATGCCATCACTAATATTTGTACTTACAAGTGCTTTATGATTTTGAAGTGTCTTGCAAAGCCAAACGATATAAACATCATCTGCTGTAATTTGTTTGTTATCTGTTTTTTCCACACGATTGTTAAAGTAATCAACTACAGTCTTTACTGCTAACTCTTGAAATTGTTTATTTGTCATTTGTTCCACCAACCTTTAATGTATTGTCTGGATAAACACAATCTTCATTTACATCCATTAAATTGCTAATTGTTTTATCCTTGTTATTAAGAATCTCAACCTGGTATCTCACTAATTCATTTTCATATAGCAGAACACACTTGATAATGCCTCTAATAACTTTATCTTTAATGACACAGACAACTTTCTCATTAAGTCTGTATTTTGCCTTTAATGGCAACTTTGCCTTGTAGTCTATCAATCTCTTGTTATACCAATTACATTGACTTGCAAGTACCTTGTTTTCGTGTTCTAATACACCACATCTCTTGATTGCTTTTGTTCTATTCTCAAGAATCATATAAATGAAACTTGCTACAAGCAATCCCATGATAAGTGCATTGACAATCAAAAATATTAAAAGAGCTGTGTACATAAATCCTCCTAAATAAATGCCAGATGAGTTGCGAACCTCTTCCTATCAATATTTCAGATAGCAACACCATGCTTTTTGTGATTCTGGCATGTAGAATAGTCTTTCCTATTAGCCAACCATTAAGGTATATTTGAAAAATGGAAAATTGTAGATTTTTATCTACTGGTGTGACAGGCAAGGCTCGAACTTGCACAATAGACACCTCATAACTGCCTATCACCTTTAAGGTGGAAAGAGCCAATCTTTCCTATCTGCCACATATAAAAGAGTTCTTTTACTCTTCTTCACTTTACACTTTACAATAAAAAAAGGTATACCGAAGTATACACTTTTTTGTTTTTACAATTTATTGAGATAATCAACTATTTGCCTTACCGATTTGTTTACTCTTTTCTTGATTGCTATCTCTGAAAAACCTAATTTATTGCCTATTTTCCAGTATGTCACACCATTAACAACAGAATCAATAATGATTGACTGGTTGATAGGTTCTAAATGTGATATTGCCTCAAAATATTGTTCTTTCTTCAAAATACTTTGTTTAATGAATCCATTTGCATCTAACTTTTCCATAGAATCTTTTAATTTCTGCAAATCTTCATCTGTGGCAGACTTGTTTTGTTTGTGTTTCTCATATTGCTTTTGTAATTTCTCTTGTGCCTCTGTAAAGGTTTGAATTGAATATTCAATATGTTTGAGGTTTCTTAAATCTTGTTTCACTTGCTCGAAACTAACCATTTTTCACCCCTTGTTATCATTTTGCCGACTTCAACAAAATGTTATTTATTATTTCATGCTTTGCATTTTCAAGTTCTTTTTCATAATGAGTTGGATTAAATACCATTGCACAATATCTCTGTTTGTTTCGTTTTGTGTACTCAATAAATATTCCATCTCTCACTTTTCTAATTAATAGACCACAGCTCTCAAAGAATCGAACTCTTTCCATTTTAGAAAATGTTGGCAGACTATCCATAAATTCTTTAATTGTCATGTGCCACCTCCAGCTCATGCACATAGCACCAACTTTGTGGAGGTTTCTTTAAATAGTTGCAACAAGTAGATTCTATTTGACAATCATATAAATCTTCTCTTGTTTCAACCCATCCAGGATAACTATGGTGAGCATTGTGACAATTATCACAACACCCCTCATAAATAGAACCTTTGAATTGACAATGCCTAAATGCTTTTAATGGTAATGGTTTTTCATAAACAATTAGATCATCAATATGCCAAGCATAAATAGGTTTTGGCAATACTTTTCCATCATTAGCATACTTTTCTATTTCATGCAATTTTAAGCAAGTATTAGAATAATTTAATTCCTTTCCTTTTTTAGTAAAATAGCCTTGAACTAACATTACCGGTGAATAAACATAACCATATTCTTTTACTTTGTTAAGTGTAAATTCTGCAACAACCTTACCATTTAATCTTGCAAGTGTAGGATTTAGTTCATGCACAAGTGCCATGTCTTCATTTTCATCAATACCTTTCCATGTTTCACCTGTTCCATCACCCCAAAGTTCTTGACCTTTGGTGCAGTAAATATAAACTTTGCATGGCAACTTACACTTTGGCATTGTTTTTCTTATCTCAATAGTTTTTTCACCATTGAGTATCTTCTCAACCCATTTTGGTTGGATACTAATTAATATTGCATCCATAAAACACCTCCAGGTTATTCTTCATCCTTAAATTCTCTTAATGGCAACAAAATGCTTTCTACTACACCAGTCACATTTTCACCACTTTCCAAAAATACTGGTTTGATTGAATTTTTATTAACTATTAATCTAACATTTTTGCAATTACCAGAATATGACCTTAAAACTCTTTTTAGTTTCTCAACACTCACTAAAACATTGATTGTATCTTCAGAGTTTTTATCTTCGAAAATATTCTTGTAGTTGATATAATCCCACTCACAATTTTCAATAATTCTTTCAATGATGTTTTTGTTGTTGTCTGTATAAGAGAATTTTACACAATCATCATCTTTTTCGATCGTTATTCTGTTAATCCAATCTTTGTCTACATCTACAAGGAAATAATCCACAAGAAAATCAAACTTTTCCACATTTTCTTGCTTATGCTCATGAGTGTAGATTGTTCCAGTATATCCATCAACAGAAATAAACTTAATATATTTCTCATCAACCTCAACTTTACACTTTCTCAAAACTGGTCTTGACATATCTACTGCCAAAGTACCTTTTATTGTTTTCATTGCAATATTCCAAATTGCATTTTGTATTGTAATTTTTTTCATAATTTCCTCCAAAATTTCAATTATTTTATTGTTTTTCGCATTTTTTCTGCAAAAATGCTCATTATATTGCCAATTTTCTGCAATAAGATTGTTAATTGCTCAATTTTTCTAATTGTTTATCAAGAACTGAAATAACATCACTTTTATAAATAATTCCAAAATCTTTATAAGGGATGCTTTTTATTTTATTTCTGGCTTTCTTAAGTTCTTTTATTGCAGTTTCATTTTGTAATTCTTTCAATTTGATTTTCGTTGCGATTGTTTTGCCATTTTGCCTACTAGCCATAATAAGCATATCTGGTTCTTTTTCTTCAAGTTTATCTTCTAGTTCTGCAATTTTTTGTAAGGTATATTCAATCGGTTTGTCTTTTATTTCTTCCCAAACCTTTTTGATTCTATCTTCCATAATTACCACCTCTTTTCAATCATGGCATCAAAATTAAACTCAAGGCATTTTCTACTTGCAAGATAGTCACACATGTGAACAAAGTTTTGTTGTTTTGTTTTTGGTAGAGGTAGAACCTCTGCACCGGTCCTGTAATCTTTGTTCCATTGCCCCATGTGAGTTGAAATCAAATCACAAATTGCCTCGACAAACATCAAATCACCAGCAATCATAGGATAAGAGTCTTTGATTAAATCAACCACTTCTAATGGATGAGTGGTCATTGTGTATGCGCCAACCGAACCATTTTTTCCATTTTTACAACCATCATGGAGGATTAATGCAGCAATGCACAAATCTCTATCTAATGCACTATATTGAGGCAATATTGTAAACAATTCACAAGCAATTCTTACTGCAGCTTTGGTGTGTCTAACCAATCCTTGATCACCTAGTGCATAATCTGGATGATACTTGCCAGTAGAACTAGCAGGTATAACAAAGAAATAATCTGGCAACTTGCCAAGCATTTCTTCTACAAAATTTCTAATTTTTTCATCTGATATAAAACTTAACTCTGTTTTAAATAAATCAAGTCTTTCTTGTTTTTCCATAAAACTTATTCCTCACTTTCAAATATTTTTGATTCAATTAATCTTTCTGCAACTCTTTTAATCATGATAGGTGGAACACTCATCCCACAGATATAGCAAGTGTTTGCCGCAGAGTTCTGAATAAAATCATAATCCTTTGGAAAACTTGCAACTCTCACCATGTCTTGTCTTGAAAGATATTCTCTTGTGTCATATCTAAACAACACATTTTTCGCAGTTAAGGTATTGCATACCTTGTCATCATAAACGATATTATTGTTAAAGAACGACCTTTTGCCATACAATCTAATACATGGTGCAGACAAATCCAAATCACCATATTGCAGATGGTCAAGCAATTCTTTTAATGTTTTAGTTCTGGCTTGTAGAGGTGTACCTCTTTCACTTTTGATTTCACCAAATGTGATAGGTTTGTAATTGAAGTGCAGATCCAAAGTTTCTAAATCAAACTTTAATCTGGTTGCTATAAAAATTACTCTATGCCTAATCTGTGGCACACCCATTGTTTCACCTTTCACAATCCAATGTTTAACTTTGTATCCAATCTCATTGAATTTCTTGTGAATCTCTTGAACATATTTCCAGGCATCACCATTAACCATACCCTCAACATTTTCAAGCAGAACAACTTTTGGTCTTAACTTTGCAACTGTATCTATAAACACAAATGGCAAATCATCAAGAACTTGTTTCTTTTGCCCCTCTCTAAACTTTTTCTCTTTTCCCCATGCCTCTTCTCTTAATCCAGACATTGAGAAAGTAGAGCAAGGTGGCGAACCATCAAGAATATCCAGGTTAAATAATTCCTCTGGCAAATCTTCTCTTTTATTGAAATCTCTTATATCTTCAACATAGTTGTATTTTGGATTGTTATTTCTCACATAAATATCGTTAATTCTTTTATCAATTTCACAACATCCAATCACATCACATCCAGCTAACTTATAACCGAGGCTCGACCCCCCCCCCACAAGCAAAACAGCTAAACACTTTGAGATTGTTTTTCTTAACTTTTTGCAAGTCAGATAGTTCCCAATCCCAGTCGTTAGAAACCATCTGTCTTCCACCAAGTTGTTTAATTATCTTTTCATCTTCGAGGATGTCAACAAATCCAATTTGTTCCATGCTAACATCCTCCCAGAATTTCCAAAATTTTGTTTGCACAATTTTCTTTTGTCACAAATACAAAATCCACTTTCGTGCCTTTTTTATAATGGTCTTGTGTTGTCATTGTTTGTATAGACTTCATAAGAGTTGTTGGATTAACCTTTGTCATAGGTTGTCCTTTTTTATGTAAGCAAACTTTTTGACAAGTTCCATCTTCTAACTTTATGGTCTTGTATAAGTCTGCCTTGAAACAAGGAATTTCCCAGTTTTGTATATCTTCAATTTCTCTCATGTTAGGTTCAAAGCAAACAAATGTAATCTTTCCACCACAACTCAAGCAATTTTCAATTTCTCTTTTCATACGATTGTGATCTTTAGAACATCTATTTCTTGCAACCTCTATAAGTCCACCACCACTACTTTTTAAATCTACACAATTTAAAATGTTAGTAGGCAAGGCAACATCACCAAATGGCAATTTAGAACGAATAATTGTAAAACCCAAATCTTTAAAAGACTTTTCCACAAAAGCATCTTTTTGATTTCTGGTGTCTAATATGATTACTTTTTCCATATCACACCTCTTTCTCACAAGATGAATCTTTACCATTTTTGTAAGATTGTCTTCTTTTTTTTATTGGTTCATAATTTGAATAAATAAAATGTTCATTTTCACATACATCTAAAACGAATTGACTTTCACGAGAACATCTTATTGATTCTGCTAAATTCTTGTACAAATTCTCAATTCTTCTAAAAAATGTTCTCTCTGTTATATCTAATAAAATGCAAACATCTTCTTTTTTTGTGTTTTTTAATTTTGTAAGAACTTCAAATATTTGTCTATCTCTCATTTTTAATGCTTTTACACAACTTAAAACTAAACTTTTAAATCTTATTAACTTGCTTTTTCTTATTATTTGTTGAGTTAAGTTATTATATAAAATTGTAATAGAATCATCACAAACTGATGGATATGAACCAACATTTAAAAGGTATCTATCAATAGCCAAACAAACCTTATCAATCTTTCCAAATGTTGATATAATGGTTTCTGCTAAATATTTATCTATAGTTATAGTCATATCACACCCCATATTTTTCCAAGAATTTTTGCTTATCATTTATTTTTGTGTTTCTAAAATCATCACCAGTAAGTAGAATAACATCTGTTGCCATTTCATTAATTCGTTCTATAATTGCTTTATCAAGAACCATGATTTCTCTTAATTCTTGAATAGAGTAGTTAGATGTAAGAATTGTTGGTTTATCTGCATTTGCTCTTGCATTTAATAACTCAAACAATATCTTTTCTAACCATTTGCTTGTACTTGAATCATACTCTCTGCCAATAAACTCTTTGCCAACATCATCAAGGAAAACAAAATCACTCTCGACAAATCTGCGAATAATTTCTTCCATTGACATGCCATTTTTCTTATCCAGCAATAAGTTTTGAATTGTTGCAAGGTTAGTAAAAATACATTTATAACCTTTCTTCAAAAGTTCATTACACAGACAAGCTGTTGCGTGAGTCTTACCAGATGAGTTGTCACCATAAACAAACAAGCCAATATTTTCTTTAAGCATCTCTTCAGAGAACTTTACATAGTTTCTAAACTTTTGATATATCTCTTTGTTGTTTTCTGTTAGCACAACATTTGAAAATCTAACATTAAGATATTTCTTGCCCATCATTGCAAAGTTCTGTCTTGACAAGAATTGTTGTTTAAGTTTTTCAATTCTTTCTTGTTTTTCTTTTTCCTCTTGCTCAATCTTTCTGCACGTGCAAAGTGTAGGAAACACCTTGACTTGATTATCAAATTCCAAAATACAATATCTAGGTGTTTTACACTTAACACAACAAGGTAGACCTTTTTCATCAAAGTAAACCTCTTCTTGAGGATAATGAGTTTTTAAATAAGAGGCATCTGTGTTATTAAGAATATCCATAAATTCCATCACTACCTCCTATACACCTTATCTGTTTGTGTTTGAGGATGATTTACAGTTGTGGTTCTTGCACTTGATGTTTTTGTTGCATTATCTTGAGCAGATGAAAGCCATGTTCCAATAAATCTCTTAATTCCACTTTTTGTTTTTCTTTTAGTAGGATTATTTATTGCCCATGCACTCATTTTTCTTAATTCTGCCATTACATCAACTGCTGGAAACAATTTCTTCATTTGGTTAAAATATTCTTCTTCAATTCCATATTCAGAACCATCATTTAAAAGAATTGTGATTAAGATTTGAGCTGTTGGTGTGGTGTCAACTTGTTTGGCATCACACATATCTTCTCTTTCCTTATCTAAACTAATCTTATCTAACTCTAAACTATCCTTACCTATACTAACCTGTGTATCCAAAATGGATACATTGTTAGGAATTTCAACATAAGACTTCTTTTCATCTAAAGTTAGTGTTGCTTTTTCTTCCACATAACTTGTTGGTTTAAATCTATCATTTTGAATATAATTGTGAATCTTCCAATGCTTGATAACAATAATTCCACTTTCAAAAGTTAAGATGTATCTCTTCATAATCAAAATTCTTACATCATCATCACTTGCACCAATCATTTTTTGAATCTTTTTAGGATTGTTTACAAATCCCTCATCATCAGCCCTCATTGCTAAATGAAAGTAGAGTGCTTGTGTTGAAAGTGGCATATCAAGGAAAATATCACTATCAATAATTGCTTTTGCGAACATCCTTCTTTCTGCCATAACTCACCTCTAAAATGGCAAGTTGTCATCATCAATAGGTTCAAACTCTGGTTTAGTGTCTTCAGCTTGATTATTGCTATCACCTTTCTTTGATTGAACAAACTCACACTCTTCTACAACAACCTCTGTCACATATCTTTTAGTTCCATCTTCTGCATCATAAGAACGAGTTTGGATACTACCCACAACACCTATCTTGTTGCCTTTATTAAAGTATTTATGTATAAACTCTGCACTACTGCGCCAAGCAACACAATTTATGAAATCACTTTCATATTCATCATTAGCATTTTTAAATTTTCTTTGAACTGCGATTGTAAATCTTGCAACATTAATTCCACTTTGAGTTGTTGTCAACTCTGGATCTTTTGTTAAATTTCCAACTAATATAACCTTATTCATTAGTTTCACCATCCTTTTTTGATAATCTTTTGATTGTTTCTTCTATATCTTCATTAGACATAAAAACAATTCCCTCTTGAACAATTTTTGTGATTTCTCTTTTAAAGATTAATCTGTTTTTGCTATTTCTAATTGAACGATATAGCATTTGCAACAATGTAAGAGTGTTGCCGATTAGTTCCCCTAAAGAACCAGAATAACTTAATTTCTTTTGAGTTCCAGAGAACTCTACATTTAATTGATTTTGTTGTTGTTTATTTTCTTCCATAACTTTCACCTTTTTTATAAATTAGATTTTCTTTGTTCCAATTTGGATACTTTGATTTGAGATAACTTTCGATTTTGTTTCCAAGTTCTTCTCTTTGTTCTCTTGTGCCTCTGTCAAAACGACTATGACACTTATTTTCTGTTAAATCTGTGCATAATGTGACAATGTTTTCTTCTATTCCAAGTCCACCTTGACTACGAGGAATAAAGTGAGCATTTGGCATAACATTGTGCTTGTTATGACAAACAACACATTGACCATTGTCACGAAGAAACACTTGCAACTTAACTTTTTGAGGAATATCACATGCTTTTGACCTTTTTGTTTTCATCTTCTTTCATCCTCCATGATTGATTGAATTTCACTATCATAAATTCCAAGTTCTGAACATCTATGTAAAGCAAGATCAATAAGGTCTGTCATTTGTTTTGTATTGAAAGTGCTTGAACCTTTGTAGCATATATATACAACACCATTTGTTTCTTTATTTGTTCGTGGATCAACAATAATCCTTGTTCCACTTTCCTTAACAACTCGATATTGTTCTTCTAAAAACTTTTTAGATTCTGGTAATCCAACATAAACTTCACTCTTGATGTTTGCCTCTTCGATTAAGTCACAATAACAATCTTCAACCTCTGTCTTCCACTTGACTCCACAAGTTGCTATGGCAATCTTTTCACATAAAGCCCATAACATATTGTTTTGAGCAAGACTTCTTTCTGACTTGTGTTCTGTTGCCTTAATATCAATCTTGTCGAATTTCTTCAGCTCATCAACACAAACATTTGCAGCCCACTTATCTGTGCCAGACACAACAAACGAAACAATTATGTTTCCAGACTCATCTTGCATCTTATAAACTCTGTTTGCTACGAATTTGCTCATACTCTGTTTTTGATGGCACTTTCTTCTCTCTTAAACACCTTGCAAGGTACTTTAAACGAGGTTTATATTCTTTCTCGATAAAATCCTTGTCATAATCAATAACGAACGATTTAATGCGATTATAGTCAATATTTGGAAAGTATGGATTAGCATAATCATCATCTGTCATCTGGTAAGCATAGAGAATTGCCTTGCTCCTCCTTTTTCTAAACATTAAAACTTGACATTGTTGCCAATAGTTCTTTGGAACTTTAGCAAACATCTTGCCAGTAGTTTTGATTTCAATTACATAGTCTTTTGTAAGACCATCATAATTACATCTCAATCTTAATAACCAAGTGTAATATGGATGTTTACCGATTTTAATTCGATAACACTCTTGTCTTTCAATTTCACGAATAATAGGAATTTCAAGGATGTTGCCACAATCCATCTTCCAAGACTTTCTATTGTTTGAATAAAATCCTAATTTTACAAACCACCAATCAAGAAAGGATTGTGTATCCCAGTTTCCCATAATTGTTGATGTATCACTTGCACCGAACCAATAGGCTCTATTTTGATTTTTTATCATCTGCATCTTCCTTTGGCTTATTCTCAATTAAAACTTTCTCAAGTGTTTTCGTGATACCATCAATTTGTTTTGCAGATTCAATCAAATCTTTTATTTTCTTTTCTGTTGTACCTTGTAAATGTTTCAACATAGCTGGAACACCACCAAGTTGTTTTGATGCAGAATTTACTAATGTTCTGAAGAAATCATAAACATTTGCCTTTGTTTCTTCTTTAGATACAGTGTCTGGATCAATCTCTTTTGCCCAAAGGTTAATACCTAATCCCCAATTTACTGCAACACACTTAACAAAGGCTCTTTGTTTTGCATTGTAAATATCTGATTGTGTAATCTTGTCTAAAGAAATATCTTTTGAACCATCAATTACTGGATATAAAATTTCTTTTCTAACACCATCAATTTCAACATAAATCTTGATGTGGATACACTTATTTTCATCAAAGAATAAAACACCACCATCTTTGTTTGGCACATGCTCAAACTCAACTTTTTCTGCACCATTTTCATAAAGTGCTTTCAAGCAATCTACCCAAGAAAGAGTGTCAATATCTTTTCCCTCTTGTCTGTCATATTCTTTTGTATATTTGTTGTACTTAAAAGTAGGTTTTTTTGTAATTTTCACCTCAACTTGAGATAATTCAATAAAATTCTTAATCATAATTTCCTCCTAATCATTGTTCCAGCAATCCATTGCATCTTGCTCGAAATAATCTTTTAACCAATCTTCACAATCATCTGATAATGAATCTTCTAAATCATGACCAGAAATCATACGATTGATTGATTTTTGTATCTCTCTACAAATTTTCTTTTTTAATTCTTCATCTTCTTGAATTCCAGGTATAATCTTGATTACATTTAGAAAATACTCTTCATACATAATCTCTGATAAAGCCTCTCTAATTTCATCCCACTCAACCTCATATTCAAAATCTTCTTCATCACAAAATTCTTCATCTGTTGATTCTGAATAATATGACGGACCACATTGTCTTGTATATGTAAAAGTCTTACTCATCTTTTCCCTCCAAAGACTTTAATTGTCTTTCATAGTATTTAAGAGAATTTAATTCACTTGATATTTCACCAGCTATGTCAACTAACTTATCTGTTATGTACTCTGGTAGATGACCAACAAGACCTTTAATTGCTAATTTAAGTGTAAAAATCTTTTCACAACATTTTTGGATGTTGTCTTGACACATTTTTATTTCTTCATTTTTCAAATTTTCTTTTTTCATAATATACCTCTTTACTTTTTTGAATTTTTTTGTTATTCTTTTAGTGAATAGTTTTGGAAAGCACACTATTCTTTTGAGTCATTTTGATTGCAGTCGAAATGGCTCTTTTTCTTTTGCACTCGTTTCTTGAACTTGTCGAAACAATCATTTGCCCAATCTCTAATAGATGAGAATCCTAATAGTTGCAAGTTTTCTTTTGTTAGCCAATTTGTTGCATCTCTAGGCAAATCTGCAGTTAGTCTGTACACTAACAACTCTGTGGCATCTCGTTTCTTTTTTGCTTTTGGTTTTGTTGGCTTCAATAAATCTAAATCTTTTTCATCATACAGTTCTAAAATTGTTGTGCATTTTAATGTCTTTGCAATTTTTGTTGCATCTTCTGGAACTGGTAGACAAACAAAGTTTTCGAATTTTGAAATCAATGGAACATCTTTATTGATGCACTTTGCCAACTCTGGTTGTGTAAGACCTTGTTCAATCCTCTTTTCTCTGATTCGTACCATCTTTACCTCCTTTTAATTCTTTTCTTCTTTTTTCAAGTCGTTGAATTTCTAAAGTAAGTTGTGGTTTTGCTTTTTCATAAGCATCTTTGTTCTCTGGATTGTCAAAATATCTTTCAACCATTTTTCCAAGAACCGAAGAAAACACTTTCATACCAGATTCACTAAATTTTATTTCGTTTGATAAAATTTCCATGTTTCCTCCTATTTCTTATTTGTAGATTTTTTTTCTACAACATTTGCAAAAAAAATTTCTTCTTTGTTCTCGATTTTAAAAATCTCACACAACTTTAAAATCTCTTTTGCTCTAAAGTCAACTTTATTATGTATCTTATTATTTAAACTAGTTTGTGATAATCCCATCATTTTAGCCACTTCTTGTTGAGTTTTACCATTACTAATAAAGATTGCCTTTAATTTATTAGAATTAGTCATCTTTTCACCTCCTTGTAGAATTATTTTCTACACATAGAATAACCGATAAAAAAATTAAAGTCAACTAATTTTCAAAAAAAGTTGAAAATTTTTCTACAAAGATAATTTTTTTTCAATTTATGTTGATTTTTGTTCCCATATATGATATTATATATTTGTTAAATATAGGGAGTTTATATATATGAAACATGTTGGAACAAGAATAAAAGAAATTAGAACTTTAAGAAGGTTATCACAAGAAGAACTTGCAACAAAGATGAATTATAAATCAAGATCAACAATCAATAAGATTGAATTAGGTATAGCAGATGTATCATCATCAAAAATTAAAGAATTTGCAAGAGTTTTAAATGTAAGTGTGTCTTATTTAATGGGATGGGAAGAAAAAAAGAACATTGTACCTGTTTTAGGTACTATACCAGCAGGTGTTCCAATCTCTGCAGTCGAAAACATTATTGACTATGAAGAAATAACACCAGAACTTGCATCAACTGGAACTTTCTTTGCATTAAAGATAAAAGGTAATAGTATGTCACCTAGCATACTTGAAAATGACATTGTAATCTTTAGACAAACAGAAGATGCAAACTCTGGTAGTATTTGTGCAGTTATGGTTAATGGTGAAGATGCCACTATCAAAAAAATTAAGAAAAGTGATGTGGGATTATACTTAATACCTATTAATAGCGAGTATGAACCAATGTTCTTTTCTAATGATGAAATATTATCTAAACCAGTTAGGATTATAGGTAAGGCTATTGAGGTAAGGAGGAGTTTATAATGAAAAGACCGATAGATATTGAACATGCAAATAAATGGCTTATAGGTTTTTCGATTGCTGCATTTGTATTTGCAATAGTTTTCTTCGTTTCTGGAATAATACCTGGAGGAATCGCACTTATAGTTGTTGCAATATTGCTTTTAATTCCTCAAATTATTAAAACCATTAAAAATAACCAACCAGAAAGTGATTACTCTATTCGCAACAGAAAACTACGAGAACAAAAAGAAAAACTTATTGAAGAGGCAATTCGACAAAACTCTGAAAAAGAAGAGAACAAGGAGGACTAATGAAGAAAGCTGTAATCTATGCAAGATTTAGTTCTCATGGTCAAACAGAGCAATCTATTGAGGGGCAATTAAGAGTATGTAATGAATATGCAAGACAAAACGACATTGCCATTATTGACACTTATATTGATAGAGCAAAAACAGCTCAAAACGACAATAGACCTCAATTCCAACAAATGCTAATGGATTCTGAAAATAAAGAGTGGGATTATGTTATTGTTTATGCTCTTGATAGATTCGCACGTGATGATGGTGACTATGGTGCAGACAAAAAACATCTGCGCCAAAATGGTGTTAAACTACTTTCTGCCACAGAAATTATAGGAACTAATGCAGATGGTTCTGAAAACTTAAGTGGTATCTTGACAGAGGGTATCCTTGTTGCAGTTGCCAAATATTATTCAAGAGAACTTTCAAAGAAAGTAAAAAGAGGACAAAAAGAATCTTTAGAAAAACAAAACTTTATGGGAGGTTCTGTCCTTTATGGTTATTGTGTAGACAACAAAAAACTTGTTATCAATGAAGATGAGGCATCTGTAATTAGAGAAATGTTTACATTGTATGCCTCTGGAAAAACTGCAGAAGATGTTGTTCGCATCCTAAAAGAGAAAGGCATCAAAAACAGACAAGGCAGATATTTCTGCAAAAACACTATTATGAATATGCTTAAGAATAAAAGATATATAGGATTCTTTAAGTATGGCGAACATGAGATTCCAAACTACCACCCTGCTATTATTGAAGAAGAACTATTTAATGTTTGTGCAGAAAAGATAACCAGAAGAAAAAGATCAACAGATAGATTTGAGTTGTATGGTGATTATTTGCTTTCTGGCAAATTATATTGTGGTGAGTGTAAAACTAGGATGTATGGTGAATCTGGAACATCAAAAACTGGTAAACTATATCACTATTACAAATGTTTTAACCGAAAGAAAAATGATGGTTGCAAGAAAAAAAACATTGCTAAAGATTATCTTGAAGATTTAGTAATGGCAATTACTATGGATAATCTATTACATGAAGATATTGTGTTGGATCTAATTGACAATGCAGTTGAAGTCCACAACAAAGAACTCAAAGAAGATAAAGAGTTGACCATTTTAAGAAAGCAATTAACCGAAAATGAAAGATTTATTGCTAATCTGCTTAATGCAATTAAAAATGGAATCTATACAGAATCAACTCAAAAAGAACTTGAAAATCTTGAAAAAGAAAAAAAGGAAACCCTTAATGCAATCACATTAAAGGAATCCAAAATAAAAAAGCCTCTTGAAAGAGAGCAAGTATTATATTTCTTAAAGCAATTTATGTTTGATAAAAACACATTGACAAAAGAAGAGAAACTAAAAATAATCAATCTATTAATTGAGATGGTTATTTTATGGGATGATAGAGTTGTTGTTATATTTAAAAATGGTGATACATCTGGAAAACCCCTAAAAATCGAGGATGTTTTGCCAGATTTAGTTCGAAACAAGGACAACTCTTCCCGCCATGTTGTTCTTTTTCGAACTCTACATGGTGTCAAGATTTATCTTACACAATACTATGTAGTAATAGAAAAAAGACTTTAGAGTTATTTAACACAAAAAACACCTGGATAATTCCAGGTGCTTTTTGTTTATTCTAATAACCACACATTTCAAACAATGTTTCTTTCTCTGTTTTGGTTAATTTCAATGATTGAATATAAGTTTTAACTTGTCTTTCACCATTAGCATTTTTATAACCAAAATATCCCATCAACATATATTTTTGAGTAGCAGTTAATTTCATTGAGTTGATTAAACTTGTGATTTTTGCTTTTCTACTACCAGAAATTGTCTTTCCAGATTTGTCTGTATCTGCAACCACTTGAGATACTTGTGCAACAATCATAGCAAGTTGTGTAATGTCTATTGCTTGTGCAAATAGGTATTTTTTCTCATCACTATCAATTCCAAGTAAATCTTTCAAAGCCTCTTCATAATAATAGTCATAAATGTATTTAATACTCTTTGCCTTTACTACTGATGGTGCATCTGTAAATGATTTAGAGTTTATCAAGGAACTTATCTGGTCATTTGATTGACCATATATTTTCTTAAATTTTTCATATTGCCTTTTAGTTAGTTTAATACTTTCATTGTCGTGAACGATTGTATCACCAACATTTCTAGGAAATACATCAAATCCCTCTTTGTATAAATCTCTAAATACAGTTATGGTTGCCTCATCATCTATTTTAGCACCTCTGTCTTCAAGCATTAATTCTATGATTGTGTCTGCTAATTCATCATTGTCTGATTCAATAGCATTAGTTAAATCTGTTTTATAACTACCATAATTCATATCTAACTTATCTTCCCACATATACACAAATGATGGAGCAAATTTTTCAATTATTCCTTTTGTATATGTTTCAAGGTTTCGAAGAGGTATACCAAATGTTTGAGATAATCCAATAAGTGTTTTTCTTATTTTGCCTCTAATTTCTGTGTCTGTATATTTTTCACCACTTACAACCAAGTCTACAATGTTATACATTTCTTTCATGCCATTGACAACATTAGTCAATCCAGTATAAGCCATGTTTGTCACATCATATCCCTCGATTAGCGAATAAACATCTTTCAAGAAAGGAATCATGCCAATGAAGTTTGTTTTTAATTCGTTTGTAATTCCCTCAAGAGTTGTTTCTTCATCATCTTGACCTTTAACCCACTTAAATGCTTGAGCAATTAGTGCGAGTAATATTGCATCTACCATTACAGCAGTTATGGCTGTTCTTGCCTCTGCCTTTGCTTGTTTCAATAATGCTTGATTTTCTGCAGAATTGTTTTTCTTGATTAATTGTTTAGCAACATAAATCTTATCTATTGAACTTGCAAGTAATGATAATTGTTGTAATGGCTCTGACATAAACATTGTTGATAATTGCAAGAAAGAGTTTTGTTCTCTTAAGATTGCTGGTCTATACAAAGCTGTATAGTTTGCTTGAGTCTTAATTACTGCTTGTTCTGTTAATTTTGCAGCCTCTTTGTAATGCTCATCACTATAAGCATCATATTTGCTTGAATCTTTTGTTTGTTCCAAACAAGAGTTCCAAACAGCACCACAAATAAACTTATCTATCTTTCCAATAGGAGCAGTAGTCAACTCTGTTAAAGCATCAATCTTTCCAAACACACCTTGATTTTCTTTCAACAATCCAACATCAATATTGCTACCCTCTCTAAATCTATCATAAAGCATAGGACAATATTGTGTTAATTTATCATAATCTGTTTTTCTTGCAGTTGCTTGAGCAAAACCTTTCATGATGTTTTTATAATCAACACCAATAGCATGAGATGCTGGAAGAGATACAAACTGGTTAGCAAGAACTTTCAAGTTCAATCCAAGAGCTGCTTTTGCTCCAAGACTTCTAATCTTTCCAACTACCTTATCAAAGGTTGTTCGTGGATTTCCTCGACCTTGCAAGTCACCTAGTAACTTACTTATGTATCTTTCGAACTCTGGATCTACTTTGTTGATTTCAATGCTCAATTTTGAGCCATCTTCAAGTTTCTTATTATACAATCTGTTTAATGTCTTAAGTGGAACTGCCAAGCCATAATAAGATGCCATCTGTTTAGAGTGTCTGTTGATAACATCAAGAATATTCTCAACAACAATCTTATTTCTAGCATTTGGTTTAGTTTCCTTATTAAATGAGGCATTATACACAGAAAACAATTCAGAGAAACTTATTTCATTGCTACCAAGTTGTTTATAGATTTGATCATCTGCAACTCTAATAGGAATATAATTTTCTTCACCAACATTTGAAATTCCATATAATGCCATATCTGTTTGATATTTAGCATCTTTTGAAATCTTATCAAAGAACTCTTTTGAAAGTTTAATAAATTCTTTTTCTACATCTGTTAGTGATTCTTTAATCTTATCAAGTGTTGTGTAATCAATTTGAATATCTGTTCCCTCTGCAAGAGCATCTTTAAAGTTGCCTTTACTTGCATGTTTTTCGTTAGCAATTCTAATAGTTCCAGTAATACCATCATTACTCAACAAGTGACCTACAGCTTGTTTTCTTTGGAATAACATGTATAGAGTTATCACTTGACCTCTTGAAAGTTTTGCTCCATTTAAGTCAAATGTTTGTTTATTCCAATCTGAAACAATCTTCTTGTTCTCTTTAAAGAACTTATTAAAGTGTTCTGCAACAATCATATTAAATCTTGCTTGATTGTTTACTCCTTGTTGCAATTCGCCAAAGATTTTAGTCATTACACCATTTTGTCTGTAAGAACTTAATCTCTCAAAGCGCCAAACTGGAGCAGTAAGCCATCTGGTGAATTTGGATGCTGCACCACGAAGACCACTATTTTTCAATGCAATAGCCTCTTTTGTTTCCAAAATTGCTTGTTTTACTATTGCCTCATCATTTTGAGTTTTACCCTCAAAGAACACACGATTATATTCTTTTACATTGTGGATAAAGTTTTTCATGATGTCATCAAGTTGTCTAATCTCATTAGTTGTAAGTTCACCATTGCCATGAGCAATATCTTCAACCATTTTAGCAACTGGATTTTCAATTCCATCACCATTATTAGCAACTAAATCATAAAGTTTCTTTCCATCAACCTCTTGAGAATATTTAAGCATAATCTCTCTAACATTTTTAGAAAGATTGTTTCTATAGGTTTTTACACCTTTTAACAACTTAATTAACCCAAGAACTTCATGTGATAATTCAATATCTGCACTCTTAAATTTTTCAAGACCATTAACACGATCTATTGTTGCAAACAATCCATTGATTGCTTTGTTTCTATTTTTTAAATCTTTAATAGTTTCTTTAAGCAATGCAATTCTATCAACATATTTTCTAATAAGATTTGAGAATTTAGATTCTGTTCCATACTTATCATATCCTTTAAGTATATCTCTCACTAATTCATTTCTTAATGATTTTAGTTCGCCAGAATTAAAATAATCTGATTTTATCTTTTGAGGTTTTTTATTTAATGTATCTCTGGCATTGTTATACATTTCAACCATTTCAAAGAATATATCTGCAGGATTAATCGCATCAATTTGAACACCTAAACTCTGTAATTCTTGAGCAACTGTATCAACACCTTGACCATCTTTTGATGTTCCCCACTGCATAATAATAGCATTTCCAGGGCGAGTGTCATATTTGTGATGGATTTCACCTTTAATTGATGAAAGGTTTAATTTTCCTCTATACTCTTTGATTGTGTTATATGTATGAAGAGCATCTTCGCTAATGCCACCATCATCATAAATATCCTCATAAATTGCATTTTCAATAATGAAGTCTGCAATATTTTGTGCAATTCCAGATCTATATCCAGCATCTGCAGAGTTTAAAGCAACAAACATTTGATTGATTGCTTGTGCTTTGCTTTTGCCTCTTAAAGTTCCAAACTTATCACCAATGTTAAGTTTTTCTGCAATAATCTCATTGATTAGTTTTTCCGCCTCAATTTTAGAGTAAACTTTCAGTTTAGAATTGTTTGCTCTATCTTTGGCAACTTGACCTTTAGAAAGTGCAAACTTAATATCTTGAGGAAGACTTTTAACCAACTCTGCACGAGTAGGAGTGTTCTCACCATAAGATTGAATATCAATTCCTTTCTCTTTAAAAAACTCAACAACTTGTTGATTTGTTCCCTCTGGAATAAATATTTTTGCAATCTCATTAAAATTAACAACTCTTTCTGGTTTTGCCTCAAAATATTTTACTGGTAGTTCTGCAACCTTTTCTGCAAGGTTTCTAATCTTTAAAATCTCTGAATCATTTACCTCAAAAGAATAATCTCTTTTAATTAGTCGTTTTGCTTGTTCATTTGTTTTTGTTGATGCAATTATATCAAATACAGCATTTAATGCAATATCTCTTCTTTCCAAGAAATTGTCAACTTTTATTTTTTTAGATATTTCATCTGCAATAGCATGAAGTTCATCATTACACTCTTCGTACAATTCTGCACTTTCTTCGCTAGTTGCTTGTAATCTATGCTTATCTTTGTGCATCTCTTCTATATCGTAATAACTTTTACTTAATGCAGCTCTGATTTCACCGATTCCATATCCAAAAATATTCCCTCCCTCACTATTCTTTGAGCCTTGTTCTTTCATTATTCTTACAGCATTTTCTGCATTATAAGATTCATGCAAAGCATCAAAACTACGAGGATTACCAGAACTTGTATAATAATCTTTGTTATTTCTTAAATATTTTTTATTGATAACTTTATCTACTATACTTTCAACATACTCATTAAACTGGTCATCATTTTTAAGTTTTTCTATTGTGTTTTGTCTTGTTTGATAAGAATCTTCAACTTTTGCAACTTCACCTTTTGCAATTTTCCTATCAAAATCATATTCTTCTTTTAAAATGTCAAAGATGTATTGCTCTTGCTTTGCATCTTCAACCTTTCTCATAAAGTTATCATAAGAATTTTGAATTAGATTCTTTCTGAACTCTCTTTCTTGTTTGTCTTTTGCTTTTTCAACCGCATCTTTCAAATCTGATTGTGCTTTATCATTATTAACAATTTCATCAAAAGAGTATTTTACCAAGACTTTATTTATGTCTTCATGTTTGAAACAAGTGTTAGTGTATGATGGTTCTTTATAAGCAATCTCTTCCTTAACATTAAATTCTTTTACATAATGTTTAATAAAATTATCATTATATTTTAAACTATCAATTATTCTTTCTCTGCTCTTACCCTCTGAAAAGTCGTTTGCCTCAAGCATACTTACACTTGTGTTCATCTTTTCAGCCAAATCTCTTAATTCTTTACCATTAAAAGAATAAGCAATTTGTGGAAATCTAGGTGAATAAGCATCTGCAGAATATACTTTATTATCATAACTTTTCTGTGGATTTATTGCGTCTGCCTTAAAGATTATACTTATGTCACCAAAATTCTCATGTGACATTGCATCTTTTATAATTGCTATAGATGGCATAGGGAATCCACCAAGTTCCATTGTTTGTAAAAGTTTAGATTCTGTTGTGTTATGAATAGCAACCAAATCTTTAACCTCTGTATCCTTGCTTAAAGCAAAGCGAATATCATTACTAAAAGTTGGTCGAATATTTGTTATTTCTTTGATTTGATTTGACTCAAATGCAACAAAATTTTTATCTGCCTTATTTGTTTCGTAATTATATGAATTATAAACTATTCCATCATAACCTAATGATTGCAAATACTCTGAAAATCCTTTACCATTTTTAATATAATAACCCATAATAGAGCCGGTTCTTTCGTTTGCCGAAACATAGTTTTCCCAATTATATTTTTCTTCTATATCATTTTGTTTCGCAAAGTTGTTAAGGATTTTTAGTGCTTCTTGATTTTTTGCATTTATAAAAATAAACGGCTTTTTCAAATTTAAGTAAACAGAATATAAAGAATTATTTTTTCCATATTTATTTGCAACTGTTTTATTTTCTGTAAAATAGAATCCATCACCATTATTTGCATATAATGTTGCGCCACTTCTTATTTTTTCTTTATTAAACTCTGTAAAGCCACCTTTTTCTGTTCCATGATAGCAAACAAGCAAGTTTCCATTTTCATCTCTAACTTGAGAATCTTTAAAGAACTCTGCTTGAGTTTCTGTAAGATTTTTACCTTTGCTATCTTTTGAAAGAGAGTATTTTATTCCTCTTCTTCTATCTGCATCTTGTTCAGAAATTCTTTCTTTGTTATTTGTGGATTCTCTTGAATCAACTGATAACTCTTCTTGTAGTTGTCGTCCGATACTGCCTCTGCTATATTTATCGGATGAACCCCTAATTTTTCCAGATAATTGCTCACTAATGAACCCATCTTGTATTGCTCTGTCATTGATTTTTACCATCCTTTCTTTTCTTAATGTTTCATCTGAAATTTTTATAGTATTTCTAATGCCAAATCTTAATTCGCCATTTTCTTTACCAGAATCCACCACATAAATAGTGTTGCCATTTTCTATTGCAATACCATCTGCAACACAATCATCAAAACCATTATATATTTTTGACAATTCCCTTTTTATGTGTGTGACGTTTTCATTTCCCACTTTAGAATAAGGTATATATTTTGCAACCTTTCTTGATGATTTACTATAACTCTTTTTCTCATTTTTGTCAATAGAGTAGCGAACCGAATTTGAGCCACCAACAGAATTTTCAAGTGCTTTCTTATAAAGACTTTCAGCTTTGTGCAAGAAATCGTAAACTTGTCTATCTTCTGCAGACTTGATTTTAAATCTTTCAACCTTGCTCTTAATCCAATTATACACTTTCTTAAAGATTGATTCATCTGTAGATGCAAGTCTTTCAATAGTTGCCTCATCTGTAAACATTGTTTCACTTACATATTGAGAAATAACCTCATTGTCTGTTTCTTGCATCATCATAGCAATATCTTCTGATGATGCTTTTGATACATCACCATATTTTTCTGTAAACACTTGTCTATATCTGTTAAATGTTTCCATAAACTTGCTATTATAGTCACCAAATCTCTTTGCAAGAGTTTCGTTTTCAAGCAAACTTTTAATAACAAATTCATCAAACTTTGCTTTTTGTTTTGTTCCCTCAAGAGTGTGGTTCAATTCGTGTGTTGCAAGAACCTTTTGTGAAGATTCAACATCTGCACCATGTTCAATGTAAATAACACCTTTATGCTCAATAGCCTTTGCATCTTGACCAGTAAGTTTCTTGATAGAACCATCATCAACAATAGCAAATCCAACTCGATTATAACCTTTGTTTAACTTATTAATTCGAAGAACAGCATCTCTGTTAGATGTTGTCAATTTCTTGCTTGTTGGTTTAATTAAAAGAGAATCTTCTGTTCCAAAGAATCTAGGTGAGTATGCCTCTTTATTAGATGTACTTGCAAGTCCTTTTTTGCCACCTTTAGAGGTTGTTTTGATATTCTGTGCAGAATTTGTTGTAATTGCCTTTAATGAGCCATCTTCGTTCAATATACTGCCCAAATTGTTTTGAGCAATGTATTTTGCTCTTGTCTTTTCACTCATCTTTGAAACATCTTTACTTAATTGAGTTCTTAACTCTGCACGAAGATTATTTATCTTCTGCTCATTTCCACCCTCAAAAAGTTTGCCTTGAGCATGAAGATTATCTTCTTTAACCTCTAAAGTTCTTAACTCGGATAAAGTTTCATTTGCATTATGTGTGTTTCTATTGATTCTTCCCATTGTTCCACCATAAGCAATAGATGTTCCAGCACCAATAATAGCACTTTCACCAACTCTTCCCCAGAACTCTTTGTCTTTATATTCATTAAGAGCATCTGTTCCCTTATAAATGGTTTTGGTTAGAGGGTTGACAAGTTCTGCCATACCCTCTTCAATTCCCTCACCAACAGCACCTTGTACAGCTTTGCCAAAACCAGTTTTCGCAGTTTTGAATAATGTTTTGTTTGCTGGTTTTAATCCTAAAGCATCATCAATAGGACTATTGCCAAACAACTTGCCACCTATCTTTTCTGTAGCAACTTCAACCAAACCATTACCTATACCATACACCATACCTTGACCATAACCAGCACCATCATTAAATGCAGATTCTGTCGCATTACCAGCCGCACTTATTCCAGTAGTTGCAAGTGAAGCAAATTGTGTGACTGCTGCAGGTGCGCCAGCACCACCAGTAGCAACTGTCACTACAACTGCTGGCAACATTTGACCGATACCATTTGCAATGCCTTGAATAATATCGCCAGCTTTTCCCATATCATTTAGATACGAATCACTAAACCACTCATTGAAATGAGATGACACATGATTTCCAGTAAAATCATAAGAGATATGTTCTTTAACAGAATCTTGAAAGTCTTTGCTAAAAATACCACCAATTCCACCAACAATAGATGCGCCAAAATCATAAATACCCTCTAGACCTTTAACCAATCCAGAAACAACTTGACCAGAAAGGTCACCAGAGGTATCAAACAATTTTTCAATAAAATTTGCATCACTCTTCTTGTTTGATTCCTCTAATGCTTGTCTTCGTTGTTGATTCTGATATTCTTTCAAGTTTATGGCATTTTGTCTTTGAATAATATAATTTAATCTTCTTTCTTTAAGCTGGTTAATTGCTTGTTGTTTCCTTAAAGATGTTGTTGAATTGTATGCCATTTTATCCTCCAATAATTATTAACCATAAATTGTATTATAAAGATTACTAAAATCTTCTTTATACGAATTAGATCTTTTTCTAACCAAATAGATGCCACCATCTTTCTTTAGATAAATATTGTTTCTATATCCAAACACCTCTCCATCACCAAGTTTTTGTGCTGCTTGAATCACATCTGTATCTTCAACTTTGCCGCCACTTTCAACATTATATCTTGTACCACTTGAAGTTTTTACGGAGAAATTATCACCATCTCTAAAGTCGGTTGCACCAAATATCCACCAACCTCCATTGTGTCTAAAATTAACACCATTTGTTTTTATCTCATTGTATGATTTTTCGGCTTTAACTTCATCTTCTGGTCGTTCTTGAATATTATCTACATAAGAATCGGCAATTTGTTGGTCACTCTCTGTCATTTCAGAACGAGAGTTATCAATCATTTCTTTCAATTCTTTCTTATCTTCAGTAGAAATTCTTCCTTGAGAGTCTTGACTCATTGTAGAAAGTTTATCAATCAATAATGTTTCAAGATTTGCAAGTTTTGTTGCAGAATTTTCCTCAAACAATGCTTGATATTTATCTCTAATAGATTGAGTTTCTGTAGTAGCACTATTATCCAAATTTCTCATATCATCTTGATAATTCTTCAATAGTTCATTTTTTCTCAATTCAGCCTCTGAATTGATTGTATTTCTAGCATTTCTAAAGTTGTTGTTTGCCTCAATCACACTTGATTCTGAAACTCCAAGACCACCCATGCCTTGTAGTTTTAAGTGTTCTGGCAAATATTTCATTGCTAGTTCTTTAGAGATTGCATTTTCTTGCAATACTTTCTTTTGGTTTTGCTCAACCATTTCTGTGTTGTAATTATATGCGTCTGTTAAAGATTTTTGGTTTGTGTAATAATTCATCAACTTTTGGCTTGTTTCATAATCTTCTGCAGACATCTTATTTTTATGTGCATCAAAAGATTGCCCTGGCATATAATTTGATATGCCATATTTACTTGCTAGTTCGTTTAATCTTTGTGTATTTAAACTTTCCTTAAGATATTTATCTTTCATCTTCTTCTTCCTCCATATCTTGAGATTCATCTAACATTGTAGAAACTTCATGAGCTGTGCCATTAGCAACTAATTCATGAGAATTGTTTGCCTCTTGTTTGATTGCTTTCTTGATCACATTAAATTCTTTGCGAATTTTCTTTCTTTCTTTTTCAAGTTCTTCAGTCTTTTTCTCAAACTTTGCAATAGCATCATCTAATTTTTTTGTTTTTGTATCAACACTATAGAGTGTTGTTCTGTTATCTTTTTGAACAAATTTCTTTAGAAAATGTTCACTCACAAAGATGATAATTAGAATTAGATATGAAATAATATCTGGCAACTCTGGAAGAGTTAAAAAGTTTTTTATTGTTTCGATTCCCATTAAAACCAATCCTCCTTACTTTCTTTTTTATTCTTTTTTGTGACCTCTGCATGAGTTTGCAAAGTTGCAATATCCACCATGCTTTGATTATTGTCTGTGTAATACTGCGCCATCTTTGGTAGAATAATCTTTCCACACAAGATTGAAACAAATAAACAAACAATGCCCAGAGTTAAAAATGTTGCCATTAATCCACTAAAGAAAGCATTTTGAATATCCACAAATTGTATGCTAAACACACCACCATGCTCACCAACAATAGTCCACTCACCCCACTTGTCAACCAAGTATTGATAATTGTTCTGGATTTGCTCACCAGTAAGATTGTCTTTGTCTAGCAAACTTATAATTTCAGTAATGTTGCCAACACTATTTTGAATCATGAGGATAAAGAACAAAATGCTTAATCCTAAAAAAGTCCAGAACACAATAGGAGCAAGTCTTTTAAATAGTTTCGCTTTGTATTGATTCTTCTTGTACATCTGCTCTGGTGTCAGATTCTTCTCGTTTTGACTCATAAACAATTTCCTCCTTTATCTCTTCATCTTTATATCCTAGTAAAATAACATCTTCCTTGTCATCACAAGGTTCTTCGATTTCAATATCTTCTTTTGGTGTTTCTTCCTTAACCTTTTCTGTTTGTTTAGATTGCTCATCTTCCAGGTCTTCTGGCATGTTGTTCATCTCAACATCTTTCTCAACCCACTCTGGAACTTGCCATTGCTTAAACTCTTCCCAAATCCCATTAACCTCTTCAAGTTCGTTTGGAACACCAAAAGCACCTTTTTCATAGTTCTTGCAAATGTCAAAAACAACAGAAAATGCAATAGTAAGAAAATATGAAAACAATTTAATAACCTTTTGAACAAAAGGTATTTCTGCTGTATCAAGGAATAATCCACCAGTAATCAATGTTGCACCAAGCATCCAAGCAACACCAGTTAAGAATCCTTTTACAGCTCGTTTCTTTCTGTATGTATCAAGTTTTTCAATTTGACCATTTTTCTTAAAAACAATCTCTGTAGTTGACCACTTAATACTATCTGCAGTTATGTTGATTTGAATTTGGTTATATTTCTTT
>JAZRNH010000036.1:0-11762 GCA_045648025.1 Clostridia bacterium | reverse complement strand
GATTGCAGTTTTAAGTTCTGTAAACAAATCAAATTCACTCTTCTTTTGTGAAGCAAACAATACTGCTAATTTTTTATTTTCAATACACATATTTTCTTCATCAAGACCTGAGCAAACTCTTGCAATTTCAAAAACCTTAATAGTGTCATAATAATTTTTATTTTCATCAAGAGTTCTAAGTAATGTTGGAATTAATTCGCTTCTAATTCCACTTTGTCCAGCATTTGATGAATCTAAAAGTGAAACATAAGATTTTGTATCAATTTTATGCAATTTATTAAAATCTTCAAAATTCCACAAATAAGAGTGAATTTCATTTGCATTGTATTTTTCTGCAAGCATTAATTTTGTATCGTACTCATATTCAATTGATTGAATAAGTTTTTGTGGTGCAGCATCAAATGCAAGTGCAGCTGGTTTAATGTTATCATATCCATAAAGTCTTGCAACTTCTTCAACCAAGTCTTCTTTAATAGATACATCTTTTGTAGCTCTAAATGATGGAACAGAAGCCACAAGATTATCACCTCTTTCTTCAATTCCAAATTCAAGTGCTTTTAATGTCTTTACAATAAATTCTTTTGAAATATCTTCACCAACAATTTTTCCAATAAACATTGGATCAAATTCAATTGAAAGTTTTTCATATTTCTTTTTATAACAATCACTAAATCTTGAAACAACTTTAACAGCTGGATCAATTGATTTTAATACTTTTAAAATTCTTGCAATTGCAACAGGTGTCATTTCTGGATCTAAAGACTTTTCATATCTTTGTGATGAGTCAGTAATAAGACCAATTGTTCTTGCAGATTTACGAATTGCAGCAGAATCAAACACAGCCGCTTCAAAAAGAACTGAATTTGTTGAATCTGAAATACCAGATTTAAGTCCACCCTTTACACCAGCGATAGCAACAGGCTCTTTATTTTTATCAGAAATCAAAACTGCACCCTTTGGTGGTTTGTGTTCTTCACCTTCAAGAGTTGTCATAACAAGCTCACCATCTGCTTCAATAACATTGATTGCATCAACAACTTTATTATCAAAAGCATGCATCGGAAGACCAACATCAAGCATAATATAGTTTGTTAAATCTGCAAGTAAGTTGATATCTCTCATACCAGCATAATTAAGTCTAATAGCCATTTCTCTTGGTGATTTTTTAACCGAAATATTTTCAATCGAAATTGAAGAATATCTATAACAATTTTCTGTTTCAATATTCACAGAAATTTCAGGAAGACTTTCATATTGTTTTAAATCTTCAAGATCCATCTTTTTAAGTGGTCTATCAAAAATTGCAGCAAATTCTCTTGCCAATCCATAATGACCCCAAAGATCAGGTCTGTTTGTAAGTGATTTGTTATCAATTTCCAAAACAATATCATCAATTGGCCATGCTTCTTTAATATCTTGACCGATAGTAACTGGTTCTTTAATATCAATCAAACCCTCATCATCACTACCAACACCAAGTTCCGCTTCTGAACAACACATACCACAAGATTCAATACCTACCATTTTTGTAGGTTTAATTTTTAATCCTTTAATAGAACTTCCAACTTTACAAACGGCAGTAACCATACCTTCATAAATATTGGTTGCACTTGTTAAAATTTGAATTGTTTCATTTCCAACATCAACTTGCATAATGTGCAAATGATCGGTTTCAGGATGCTTTTCAATTTTTAAAATTTTACCAAATACGATATTTTGAATATCTTCACCTTTTCTTTCAACACCTTCAATTTCTGCAGTCGAAAGATTAAATCTTTTAACAAGTTCATCTACCTCAATTCCAGATAAATCAACATAATCTTTTATCCAATTAATAGAAATTTTCATTATCCCTTTTCTCCTTACATCTTAGTCTTAAATTGACTCATAACCTTTAAGTTATTGCTGTTTAAGTGTCTAATATCATCAAGATTTGTTCTAATCATAACAAGTCTATCAAATCCCAAACCAAAAGCAAAACCATTATATTCATCAGGATTGATTCCAGCCATTTTTAAAACATTTGGATGAATCATACCACAAGGACAAAGTTCAATCCAACCAGAACCGCCACAAGTATGACAACCTCTTCCACCACAGAATGGACATTTTGCATCCATTTCATAACTTGGTTCAGTAAATGGGAAAAATCCAGGTCTTAATCTTACTTCAATATCTTTTTTAAAGAGTGCTTTAAGCATTGCCTTTTCAAAGTAAATGAGATTTGCAACTGTAATATTTTTACCAACAACAACACCTTCAAGTTGGAAGAATGTGTTTTCATGTCTTGCATCAAGTTGCTCATTTCTAAATACTCTTCCTGGGAAAATAACCTTACAAACAGGTCCATAAGTTCTAAGAATTCTATTTTGAGCAGCTGATGTTTGAGTTTTTAAAAGTTGACCATTATTAAGCCAGAATGTATCTTGCATATCTCTTGCAGGATGATTTTTTGGCACATTAACTGATTCAAAGTTGTTATATTCTGTTTCAACTTCATTTCCATCTTCAATAACAAATCCCATATTTTTGAAAATATCAACAACTTGTTTTTGAATAATTGTTCTTGGATTAAGTGAACCAGTTTTTGTATCAACTGGAAGCGAATAGTCAAACATTTCTGTATTTTTAATTTCAGCTTCAATTGCCGCCTTTTCAAGAGCAAGTTTTGTTTCTTCAATAGAAGTTTCAATTTTATTTTTTAATGAGTTAACTTTTTGACCAAATTCTTTCTTTTGTTCAACTGGAACTTCTCTAAACTTTGACATAATATCAGTAATATAACCCTTTTTTCCAAGATATTTCACCCTAACAGTCTCAAGTTCAGCAAGTGAAGATACAGTTTTAATTTCTTCATCATATTGCTTTTCAACAACACAAATATCGTTTAATTCCATAAATTTTCTCCTGTTTTTCTATGATTTTATTAATTTTTTGCAATTTTTGATAACAAAAAAAGCCTTGCAAGTCCCAATATAAGGACGCAAGACTTATCGCGTGGTACCACCTTATTTCGTGATAAAATTTATCACCTTATTTGCTTTAACGATAGCATTAAATCGAAATATGTTTCCATATTCAGCTCCGGTGCCGAATTTCATTTGAGGTTTGGTGCAAAACTTTCAGCCTACGATTTTGCTCTCTAAAACCAAATAATCACAAACTACTAAATCACTTTCATAGCTTTTATAAAATAATGAGTTAAGTCTAACACGAAAATTTTAATTTGTCAATGATTTGAAAAATTAAAATTCAATATGTTTAATACCTTGTTTGTTAGACTTTCTATAAAGTACAAACTTTTTGCCAATAAAACAAACCTGTTCTGCTTTAAGTTTATCAGCTGCTTCAATTAAATAATCTCTTGCTGATGCTTCAGCTGTTTCCAACACAGAAACTTTAACAAGTTCTCTAGCTGTAAGTTCTCTATCAATTTGAGCAAGAACTGTTTCTGTTAAACCTTCTTTACCCATAATTGTTGTTGCTTGAATTGTACTAGCAATAGAGCGAAGTTTTGCTCTTTGTTTAGAATTTAACATACAATCACCTTCTTTTATTCTTTAATTTCAAATTCAATATCTTTAATTCTTATTGTAGAGGTTTCATCAGCACCTCTCTTTTTCAATTCTTTAATAATGCCCTTATCTTTAAGCACTTTTTGGAAATATGAAAAAGATTGAAAATCGCTAAGCACAACACCTCTAACAAGTTCATCAATAAATCCACCAACCACTTCAAATTCATTATCACCAACTTCAATAATTTCATATTTGTTTGGATTTGGTCTTTCATAAACAAATGGTTCATATTCAAGTTTTTGTTTTGGTGGAAGTTCTTTAAGCTTTTCAATTGTAACTTTCAAAAGTTCATCTAAGTTTCTATTAGAAACCGCTGAAACTTCAACAATTTGATATTTTGTTTTGAGTCTTGAAACTTTCTTTTTAAAATCAGAAATTTTGCTTTCATCATCAACCAAATCAAGTTTATTGAGAACAATTACTTGTGGAAGATTTTCAACCGATTCACCATGTTTTTTAAGTTCATTATTTACAATTTTAAAATCTTCGTAAGGATCTCTTTCTTCACTTCCAGAAATATCAACAACATGAAGAAGAAGTCTAGTTCTTTCAATATGTCTTAAAAAATAATGTCCAAGACCAACACCTTCACTTGCACCTTCAATAAGTCCAGGAATATCTGCAATAACAAATGAACCGCCTGAATGTTTACATACACCAATATTTGGAGCAAGTGTTGTGAAATGATAGTTTGCAATCTTTGGCTTTGCATTTGTAAGCATTGACAAAATTGTGCTTTTTCCAACATTAGGAAAACCAATCAATCCAACATCAGCAATGGTTTTGAGTTCCAAAATAACCTCTTTTTCTTCACAAAGCTGACCAGTCTGTGAAAACGATGGTCTTTGTCTTGTTGATGACTTAAATCTAGCATTTCCAAGTCCACCAAGACCACCTTTTAAAACTGTAATGGAACTTCCATCTTCAAACAAATCACAGATAATCTTTTCAGTTTCATTATCTCTAATAACAGTTCCACATGGCACTTTAATAATTAAATTTTGACCATTTTTTCCTCTCATATTAGCACTGCCGCCATTTGCACCAGCTTCAGCTCTAAAATGTTTTGTGAATCTAAAATCAATCAAACTATCAATACTTCTGTCGGCAACAAAAATGACTGATCCACCATGACCACCATCGCCACCATCAGGACCACCCTTTTCAACATATTTTTCAGTGTGGAAACTTGTTTTTCCATTTCCACCATTTCCCGCTTTAATAAAAATTTTAACTCTATCTAAATACATAATTTCTCCAATTATTTTTTCTTATTAAATTCTTTACACAAATCTTTTAGTTCACAAGCTAAACAATTTGGTTTTTGAGACTTGCAAACATATCTGCCATGAAGAACCAATGCATAATGAAACTTTATCCATTTATCTTTAGGAAGATTCTTTTCCAAATCTTTTTGAACTTTTGAAACAACTTTTCCATTTGCAAGACCAAGTCTGTTTGAAACTCTAAAAACATGGGTATCAACAGCAATTGCGGGTTCATTGTAAGCCGTTGCCACAACAACATTCGCAGTTTTTTCACCAACTCCGGCAAGTTGTTTTAATTCTTGCTTTGTTTTTGGAATTTCCCCACCATATTTTTCAACAATTTCTTTTGATGCTGCAAGAATATGTTTAGCCTTGTTATGAAAAAAGCCACAAGGACGAATTTTATTTTCTAATTCTTCTTGTGACAAAGTTATCATTTTATTAGCCGTGTTGTATTCTTTAAAGAGTTCATTAGTAACTTTGTTAACTCTTTTATCAGTGCATTGAGCAGAAAGAATAACAGCAACCAAAAGTTCATAATTAGAATGAAAAACCAGTTCACATTTTGGATTTGGATAAAGTTTATCAACTCTATCAATGATAGCCAAAATATTTGATTTCATTATTTTCTGCCAATCCTTTCACTCATTTTTTCATAAACAATAGTAAGTAATCTAAAACTCATTGCTTCTTCAAATTTTCTGATATTCAAACCAGTAATTTTGTAAATCTTATCAATTCTATAAAGCAAGGTATTTCTATGCAAGTAAGCATTTCTGCTAGTTTCAGAAATATTTAAGTTGTTTTTGAAAAATGCATTAATACATTCAATAAGCTCTTTATCCTTCATAACTGAAATAATTTCAGGATTCAAAAACTTTTCACAAATAACAGCTTGTTCATCAGGATTTAAACATGCGATAACATTATTGCAAAATTCAGAAAAAACTGATTCTTCTTTTTTTGACTTTCTTCCTGATTTCTCAACTTTGTCAGATGCAATTTGAGCATTTTGCTTTCCAGATAAATAATCCATACTCATCTCCTTATACCATAGCATATTATATCAAATAAATTTTAATATTTCAATATTTTTAAAATATATTGTCTAATTATTTTAAATTATCCTATAACCTGTCAAATTTGAAAGAATTATTATCTCACCGTTTTTAATTTTTAAATTAATGTCTTTTATCTCAATTTCCTTTAAAGAACTTTCTGTTTTTAAAACAAAAACAACATCCTCCGTTTCACCAAATCCCAGTTTTAATTCTGATAATTTTTTATTAAAACAATTATCAAATTTAAAAACCTTCTTTTCATTTTGACAGAAGAAATATCCGTTTTTATCAAATTCAATAAATCCACTTTCTATTTTTAAGTCATTTAAAAATTTAAACATATCAATTGATTTAAAACTATTTTCAAATTTTTCAAATGAATTAAACTCATCAACCTCAGCCATTACTAAATATAAATATTTATCAAATTTTAAACTTTTTAATTTACTATTAAGTTTTTTATAAGTTTCATCACCAATTGCAGAAACAATAGTTAAATTTGAATTGGAAATCAATCTTTGATAAATTTTAAACATTGATTCAATTTCTTCATCATTTAAATATTTAAAAATATCATCCAAAAATATAATTGTTGAGTTTTTAATAATTGCCCTAATAATTTGAAGTTTTCGTTTTTCCAAAACAGTTAATTTTTTAACTTTAACCGACAATTCTCTCTTAATTTCAAAATCTTTAAGATACAAATTAATTTGCTCATCTGTTAAATTTTCAATTTCTAAAACCGAACAAAGATAATCGATATTTTGTTTTATTGTTTTATTTTCAAATAAAAGTGAATCTGTCAATATTAAAGAAAAATTCTTATCTTGATCAGCAATTTGTTTAAGTTCAACACCGTTTAAATAAATATTTCCAAATCTAGAATCTTCAAAACCAGACAAAACCTTAAGCATTGTTGTCTTTCCCGAATCTTTTGATGCCAAAATTAAAACCTTTGAATTTTCAGCAAATGAAAAGTTTATGTCTTTTAAACATAAAGGTTGTTTATAGTGTGAAAAACACAAATTTTTAGTTTCAAAAAACATAAACACTCTCCTATTATAATTTGATTATATCATAAAAATTTTTTGCTGCAAATAAAAAACACAGGGATTCCCCTGTGCTTTTAATATTCAGTTTTAACTATTTTGTTTTAATCAAACCATAGTCGCCATCTGTTCTTCTATAAAGAACATTAACAGCTCCTGTTTCCATATCTTTATAAATATAAAAATCATTATCTAAAAGTTCGATTTGTTCAACAGCTTGTTCTTCTGTGAGTCTGTCAAGTTCAAATTCTTTGTGCTTAACAATTTTAGCAGGTTCAACCTCAGGAACCTCATCAAAGAAGATAAGAGTTGCTGGATCAACAACAACTTTATTGCTGTCTTTATTCTTTCCTGCAATACGAACAAGTTGTCTTTCAAGTTTAGCAAGACACAAGTCAAGATTTGCATACATATTGTCAGATTCTACTTCACTTCTAACAAAGATATTTCTTCCTTTCGCAGAAATTTCCATTTTATATCTTTCTTGCGAACCAGATTTTGATAAAACAACTTTTGCAGAAGCACCATCTCCAAGGTACTTTTCAAACTTTTGTACCTTTTTATCAATAAGGTCTGTTAGCTTTTCTTTAGCCGCATAATTTCTTTGAACAATTTCAATTTTCATAATTCTAACCTCCTATTTGTTCTACCTTCATTATACCAAACTAGTATAGATTTGCAAAACAATATTTTGTATGTTTAACACAAAACTTTAAAATCAAATCTATCGCCCATTGCATCAACTTTAACAGCTGAATTATTTTGAAGTTCACCCGAAATAATCATTTCAGCAAGTGGATCTTTAATTTCTTTATCAATAACCCTCTTAAGTGGTCTTGCACCATAAAGTTCATCATAGCCTTTATCACAAACAAGTCTTCTTGCAGCATCTGTGATTTCTAATGAGATATTCTTTTTCACAAATCTCTTTTCAAGTGAATTCAACATAATATCTGCAATTTTCATAATACTATCTTTTTGAAGACTATCAAAAATAACAATTGAATCAATTCTATTCAAAAGTTCTGGCTTAAAGTTATCACGAAGCTTATTCATTAAAAATTCTTCAGTTTCAACAATTTTTTGTTCTGGATGATCTTTTTCAAATTTTCTTCTTGCAAGTAAATCTTGAACACCATTATTGCTAGTTAAAATAATGATGGTATTTTTAAAACTAACAACCTTTCCTGATGAATCTGTAAGTCTTCCCTCATCAAAAATTTGAAGCATAATATTAAATATATCAGAATGTGCTTTTTCAATTTCATCAAACAAAACAATTGAATAAGGCTTTTTGCGAACAGCTTCGGTAAGTTCACCACCATCTTCGTGACCAACATATCCAGGAGGTGCACCAATCAATCTTGAAATTGAGTGACTTTCCATAAATTCACTCATATCAAACCTAATAATTGAATCTTCATTATCAAACATAACATCGGCAATTGCTTTTGTAAGTTCAGTTTTTCCAACACCAGTTGGACCCAAGAATAAAAATGAACCAATTGGTCGTTTAGGGTCATTAATATCTGCTCTAGACCTTCTTATTGCCTTAGAAACAACAGAAACAGCCGATGGTTGCCCAATCACCCTTTCAGATAAAATAGATTCAAGATTCAACAACAATTCTCTTTCTGATGCTGTTAATTTTTTAACAGGAATATTTGTCCAAGATGAAACCACCGCTCTAATATTCTCTGCAGAAACCTCAACAAATGTTGAACCTGTTTCACTAAGCATTTGTTTTTTTATTTCAAGAATTTTTAATTGAAGTCTTTCCTTCTCTTTATTAACCTTATCGGCATTAATAAAATCTTCTTTTTTGCGATACTCTTCTTTAAGTTTGTCAAGCTCAAAAATTTGAGCCGAAATTTCTTTAACTTCTTCTGGAACTGCTGCCGATTGAACTCTTAACTTTGAACAAGCTTCATCAATTAAGTCAATGGCTTTATCAGGAAGATTTCTATCTGGAATATATCTAACCGAAAGATTTACCGCAGCATCAATTGCTTCATCAGAAATTTTCACAGAATGAAATTTTTCAAACGATGGTCTAATACCCCTCAAAATTTGAATAGTATCTTCTTCTGATGGCTCATCAACTTTAACTGGTTGAAATCTTCTCTCAAGAGCTGGATCTTTTTCAATATACTTTCTATATTCATCAAGAGTTGTTGCACCAATCAAACTGATTTCACCTCTTGCAAGATATGGTTTCAATATATCTGATGGCGAAATTTCACCATCTTTTCCAGCTTCTGCAAGCATATGAATTTCATCAATAAACACAATAATATTATCACTTTCAGTAATAACAGAAATAGCATCTTTAAGTTTTTGCTCCATGCTGCCCCTAAACTTAGTTCCAGCCATAAGAGAAGCTATATCAAATGAAAAGATAATTTTTCCCTGAAGAGGTTCAGGCACTGTTTGTGAAACAAGTCTTTGAGCAAAACCCTCAACAACTGAAGATTTTCCAACACCAGCCTCACCAATAAGCACAGGATTGTTCTTTGTTTTTCTACACAAAATTTCAATAAGTCTTTCAGTTTCCTCATCTCTGCCAATAATTTTTGCTTGGTTAGATTTTGCAATTTTTGCTGTCAAATCTATACCCAAATTTTTAAGAGCATCTGGAAGTTCATAAGAAAAATCATAACCCTTAAAAGCCACTTCTTTTTTTTGTTTTTCAGTTAAATTTATAGATTTATAATCCATAATTTGTTCGATTTTTTTGCACAAATTTTCAATATTAAGTTTATATGTATTCTTCAATATTTTAGTTGCAGAACAGTTTGAAGATAAAAGCATGATATACAAAATATCTTCAATTTCAAGCATTTCTCTGCCATTTTTCTTGCAAAAAGAAGTAGTTTTTGCGAAAATTGAATTTACAGATTTTGAATATCCAACTATTTTTGATGGCAAAACTTCTCTTTGTTTTTGATATGATAACATAACTTTTTTAAAGTTATGTTGATCAACTCCAACACTAAGGAGCAACTTGGTTGCTCTCGAATCAGAAACAGTTAAAATGCCGCAAAGCAAGTGTTCTGTTTCAACTTCACTTTGACCAAGTGTTTTTGCTATTGTAAGAGATTTTTTTATCGCTTGTTCTAATAACTTTGTTACAGCCATTTTGTTCTCCTATTTAATTCTTTTTGCTTTTAAAACATTTGTCAAAAATGTTGCCCTATATTTATCTAAATCAGATATGGTTATTTTTGAATCAGTGATTTTTGTGAGTGAATATGGCATAATATCTATCATTAAATTATCAATAAAATTCACTTCTTTAAATCTTAAAAAATCAAGTGCGATTCCAATTTTTATATCACCTAAAAAATTTCTTGCTTCTTGAACTGAAATTTTATAACAGTTTGTCAAAATTCCCCATGCTCTTTGAACTTTATCTTTAATATTGTCAATATTATTTGCTGCAAGTAACTCATTTCTTGCTCTTATTTCCATATCAGAAATTTTGATGGCAATTTCAGTTATACCAACAACATACTCATTTTCTTTTCTTCCAATGGTTTGTGAATTTGAAATTTCATAAGTATATGCAGAAGAATCAATTTCATCACCTGCATAACCAAGCTTAATTCCTTGATGTGACAAATTTGAAATTAATTCTTTAATCTTTCCAGTAAGTGTTAATCCTGGCAAAAACATATTAATACTTGCTCTAAGTCCTGTTCCAACATCATCAACTGAGGCGGTCAAAAAACCAAAACAATCATCATAAGCAATATCTAGTTTTGAAATAAGTTCATTATCAATTGCAGAAAGTCTGTCATAAGCTTTTATCAAATTCAAACCAGACATTTCACAAGTTTCAACAATATGATCTTTCTCATTAATCATAATTGCAATTTCTTCGTCTTCTGAAAGTGCCACTGCACCAAAACCATACGAATCCATTAACTCTCTAGATATTAATCCTTTTTCGTTCATTAAATTAACATCAAGTTCAGGAAGAGTTTGCATTTTGTAGAGTTTAAATTCATTATTAATTTTCAAAATATTATCTGCAAGTTTATTTAAAACTTTAATTCCCTCATCACCAGAAAGTTCTGACGGAAACACAAACCCCAATAGGTTTCTTGAAAGCTTAATTTTGCTAGACACAATTATTGAACTAAAATCTTTAACCATTAAGCTCTCCTTTCAATTTTTCTATTTGATTTTTCAAAATCTCCGCTCTCATAAAATCTTCATCTTTAGCAGCAATATTTTTTTCTTCTTCAAGTTTTTCAATTTGTTCTTTAATTTTAACTTTTGAAATATGTTTGGTTGAAACTTTTCCAATATGATTCATCGCACCTTGTTTTTTTAACAAAATATTTCTAATATCATCTTCAAAAACTTTATAGCAATTTGCACAACCAACAATATTTGCACGATAAAAATCACTCAAAGAAGTTTTGCATCTTGAACAAACTCTTTCTTGAATATAGTTAAAATCGTCATTATTATCGTCAAAAATAAACTTTGTGTTAGCATTAAAGTCAAACATAATTGCTCCTATTTTGTAATCATGAGTTTAAGCAAAACACTTTTAAATGCTTTTGCTCTAACTTTGTCTTTTATTGTAAATGGCATTGAAAGCGAATCTTCAGAAAGTGACGCTTCAACAAGTTCACTCTCTCTTTTATTTATAAGCCCATCTGAAATGAGTTTATCTAAAATTTGCATCATTCTCTTATATGAAAGCTCATCTCCAATACTTTCTAAAACAAGTCCGTTTAAATAGGCGTTTGTATCAGAATTCTTTATACGTGAAATCTTAATAAATCCACCGCC
>JAZRNH010000035.1:0-5771 GCA_045648025.1 Clostridia bacterium | reverse complement strand
ACCTTGAGAGTATTGCATACCAACGATATCTTCTGGAGATGTTTCAAGACGAACAAGAATAACTCTCTTTTCACCTTTTTCTTGAACCCATTCAACTACATCTTCTGCAGTAAATACAACTTTACCAGCAGCAGCACCTGGAGATGCATTAAGACCAATTGCAATTTCTTTTGCAGCTTTAAGTGCAGCAGCATCAAATTGTGGGTGAAGAAGTTGGTCAAGAGATTTTGGATCGATCATAGAAACAGCTTGTTTTTCATCGATCATACCTTCATCAACAAGGTCACAAGCAATACGAAGAGCTGCAGCAGCTGTTCTCTTACCGTTTCTTGTTTGAAGCATATACATTTTACCTTCTTGAACTGTGAATTCCATATCTTGCATATCATGGAAGTGTTTTTCAAGAGCAGTAGCAGTATCTAAAAGTTGTTGATAAACTTTTGGATTGTGTTCTTTAAGTGAAGTTTCAACTTTTTCTGGAGTTCTAACACCAGCAACTACATCTTCACCTTGTGCATTCATAAGATATTCACCCATAAGTCCTGGTTCACCAGTAGCTGGGTTTCTTGAGAATGCAACACCTGTACCAGATGTGTCACCCATGTTACCAAATACCATTGTTTGAACGTTAACAGCAGTTCCCCATGAATAAGGAATGTCGTTCATTTGTCTGTAAACATTAGCTCTTGGGTTATCCCATGATCTAAATACAGCTTTAACAGCACCCATAAGTTGTTCTTTTGCATCTTGTGGGAAATCTTTTCCAAGAGCAGCTTTGTATGTTGCTTTGAAATCAGCTACAAGTTCTTTAAGATCTTCAACTGTAAGTTCAACATCAAGTTTAACACCTTTCTTTTCTTTTAAAGCATCAATTTTAGCTTCAAATTCTTTCTTTGAAACTTCCATAACAACGTCAGAATACATTTGAATGAATCTTCTATAAGAGTCATAAGCGAATCTTGGGTTGTTAGTTTTCTTAGCGAAACCTTCAACAGAAACATCGTTTAAACCAAGGTTAAGGATTGTATCCATCATACCAGGCATAGATGCTCTAGCACCAGATCTAACTGAAACCAATAATGGTTCAACTGGATCACCAAATTTCTTTCCATTTTCTTTTTCAAGCCAAGCAATGTGCTCATTGATTTGTTCTTGAATTTCTGCATTAATTTCTCTACCGTCTTCATAGTATTGTGTACAAGCTTCAGTAGAAACTGTGAAACCGTTAGGAACTGGGAAACCAAGTCTAGCCATTTCAGCAAGGTTAGCACCCTTTCCGCCTAAAATTTCACGCATGTCTTTGTTGCCTTCGGCAAACTTATAAACATATTTTTTTGTAGGCATAAATTTTCTCCTTGAATTTTTATTCCGGTGAAAAAAGTCCACCAGCCACTTTCGATTATATCAAAACTTGATTTTTAAATCAATAATTTTTGTAAAAATTTTTAATTTGATACAATTTATACGACTAAAATTACCACTTAATAACTATATGTTGTGTTTTTAACATAACCATTATTTTTTATAAATAATCATATTCTTTGCAATTTAAAATTTTAAACCTAAAAATTTTGACATTTTTTGCAACAAAAAAGTGTGGCAAAAACCACACTAAATTTTGTTTTTTATTAAACCATTCCTGGATTTTTTAAATATTCTTCAGCCAAATTATAAGGTTGAACTTTAAAATTTGCATTGTCCGCATAGAATGTATTAATAAGTTCTTCTGCAATTTTAAAACTATATTCTTTTCCACTGGCATCAACAAAAGATATCTCACCTTTTTCTGCATCAATATGATATCCTCTGTTTGCTGTCATTTTAACAAGCATATCAAATGCATTTTTAATTGCAGTTTCTCTAAGCATTGTTATTGGCTTAAATTTAGAATAAGCAATCTCTTTCTCTTCCACTGTAAGTTTAACTGGTTGAGAAACTGTATCATTAAACTTAAAAAATTCATTACATTTTCCACATCTAAAAGTGCTATCACCAACTCCAACTGATCTTCCAACATAATTATCTTCATCAAGAACAACTCTTTCATACACAGATACTTCATTGTGTACTGATGAAAGTGGAACATCTTCAGGAATAAAACCATAAAACTTTGCATAATATTCAAAGCTTCTTAGATATAATTGATCACAACAAGGACAGTTGAAAAAATATGAGTGTAAACGATTCGTGTCCATTAAAAATTCCTCCTAACGACATAAACTATACCTTCCCACAAAAATAAAAGTCAACGGTTCTGTCATATCAAGATTTAATGAGAAATATAAACAAAATTTTTAATAAAAAAAATTAATAACTGATATAAATTTCATTATTAATTATTTGCAAAATAAAAATGTAGCAACCGCTACATCTATTATTTATAGATTAAGAACTTATTCAATTATAAGCCAAAATGAGTTCACTATAAAAATTGTTTAATGGTTTGAATTTCTTCATCAGTCATTATTCTAAAAATTTTAACAAGCAAACCGATAACCGAAACCAAATCATTTCTTGATATAAATTTTAAATTTAAAAGTCCATCAACAGTTGATGCATCAATTTTATTTAAAACAGCAAACTCTCCCATTGTAAGTTCAAGGTATTCATTTTTATTTGAACATTTTGGACAAAGCATTCCATTATAATCATAAGAAAATGGATATATATTTTTTGATAAACTTTCACCACAACAAGCACATGAAGAAAGCTCTAAATGAAATCCCAAAAGTTTGAGTGACTCTATCATAAACTTAATAAAAATATTCATAGAGTTTACACCACCATAACAAACAAGATTTAGTGAGTTTAATAAAAGTAAAAATAAGTCTTTCTGTGGATCATTTTCTTTCACGGTTTTTTCACAAACTTCAAGTGAACCAAGCATAAAAATATAGTTATCAAAATCATTTGTTATATCAAAAAACTGATCAATACTGGTGGCATTAATCACAGTATAAAACCCACCTTTTTGAACTAAAACAAATTCAATCAAAGCAAATGGTTGAACAGCAAAAGCAAGTTTGGCTTTGGCTTTTTTCACACCCCTAACCCTTGCTTTTATAAGTCCAAAATCAGCAGAAAAGATAGTGACAATTTTATCACTATCTTTATAATCAACCGCTTTAATAACAATACCTTTTGTCTTAATTTCTTCCATAGTTAAATCAAAAAAAACCGCAAATTATATTAATTTTTAGTGAAATTTTATATCAAAAATCGTAAATTATGAAATATTTTTGCAATTTTATTGCATACCAAACTGATTATCTTCTAATTGCTTTTCATATGATTTAACCATATCATCTAAGCCTTTATACTTTGCATAATCATAAATATTGCCTGTTCTTTCAAAAATATTATATGCAATTTTTCTTGCCATTTTCACCGATTTAATTTTATCCATAACTCTTCTCCTTGTAATTTAATAATGCACAAGTTTCAAGTTTTTTATTCACAGATTAAATATCTTTTTTATTGAATCCAAATTCAGAAAGTGCAACCGCATCATCTTTCCAATCTTTTCTCACTTTCACAAAAAGTTCAATCATAACTTTTGTTCCAGTAAGTTCTTCAATATCCTTTCTAGCAGCTGTTCCAATTTGCTTTAACATTGAGCCATTTGAACCAATAATAATTTGTTTGTGTCTTGCATTTTCTGTAATAATATTTGCATCAATTTTCACACACTTTGAATCATCTTCAAATGTAATAATTTCAACAGCAATTCCATGAGGAATTTCTTCTTGCAAAAATAAAAGTGCTTTTTCACGAATAATTTCTTGTGACATAAATCTAATTGACTTGTCTGTATATTCGTCTCTTGGATAATATGCATCACCTTCTGGCATACAATTAACAAGCTCTTTTTCTAGTTCGTCAATATTAACTTTTCTAATTGCAGATGTTGTTAAGAATTTTTTAACAAAATCATATTTATTTAACTTATCCAAAATAGGATACATTTTTTCAAAGTTAGTTGTTTCAATTTTATTAACAACAACAAACACAGGACATTTCACATTTTTATATTTTTCAATAATTTTAAAATCCTCCTGTTTAACCCTCAAAGCATCAAGAACAATAACAATTGCATCAACATCAGCAGTTGCTCCTTCAGTTGCTTTTGTCATATATTCACCAAGTTTAGATTTGGTGTGTTGAACACCAGGAGTATCAACAAACACAATTTGATAATCTTCGGCATTTTTAATACCAAAGATTCTATTTCTTGTTGTTTGTGCTTTTGGACTAGTTATAGAAACCTTTTCACCAACAAGAGCATTAACAAGAGAACTTTTTCCAACATTAGGCTTTCCAATAACCGCAACAAAACCAGATTTAAATGCCATAAATTTCACCTACCTATATTTTAATCAAACTATCAAGAACCATTTCTTTCTTATTCATAACTTCATAGTCTTTGTCTCTAATATGGTCATAACCCATAAAATGAAGCATACTATGAATTACCAACTTTTTAAGTTCTTGTTCAACAGTAACAGAATACTCTTTTGCTTGTCTCTTTAATTGAGCCAAACAAATTGCCATATCTCCAAAATGAATCAAACCTTTATCATTTTGCAAATAAACAATTTCTTCATCTTCTAAATCTAAAATCTCACCAACAGAAATATCTGTTGACGGAAAAGATAAAACATCTGTAACTTTATCAATACCACGATAATCATAGTTGATTCTTTGAATTTCTTTTTCAGAAACAAACTTGATTGCAACTTCCAATTTATCTGGTTGCTTCATACATTTTATACATTCAAGAGCAACTTTTTCTGCAATTTCTTTTAATTTTGCAGATGCCCTTCCAGTAACTTCAACAATACTTTTCATAATATAACCTCTACACAAATTATACCATTATTTTAAGCAAATTGTAAAACAAATAATTTCCAAAATAAAAATGCACAAAAATTTGTGCATTTAAATCAAATCAACAATCGTCTCCACAACACAATCAACCCTAACCAAATTACCCTCTTTAACAACAGAATAATTTACAGCCAATTCTTTGGCATCATTAGGAATTTTTAATCTAACAACAGAAAGCAAGTCATCTTTTATTTTATTTTCAACAATAGCATATTTCACAACCTCTTCAACAATATCATATTCAAAATAAAACACCTCCTCACATTTAATTGGAATAAATGTATTTATTAAATAAAAATCGCATTTTTTAGTTAAATAATTTGAATAATTGCTATTATTTTGCTGTTTTATGATATTTTTATTAAAAATTGAAATTGTTTTATTTGAATAAAATTTACCTGTAAAAACTTTCTTTTGTTGAATTTCGTTATATAAAATTGACTCTGAAAAATATACTTTACCTCTTACTATTCCACTAGCAAAAGCATCAAACAAAATCAAATCATCACCCTGTTTTACAACATCACCAAGATTACAATTTTGCTTTCCGGCAAACACTTCAACATATGAAACAATAGCATCATATTTCGATTTTAAATTATTTGGTTCTTGTTTAAATTTTTCTTTTGCTGGATATATTTTTACAGTTAAATTCCCACCATATAAATCAACAACACATTTTGAAATATCATCAAAATTACCTTCAACATAATCTTCAACTTTTGTTAAATTTATTCCAAATCTATTAACACCTGTTTTTATTCCAACATTATTTAAATAATTATAAACCTTGTCAACATTATAATCATAATTAGAATCATTAAAGACACTAATATTATGCAAACATACACTATCAGCAAATATATAACAAATCAATATCAAAA
>JAZRNH010000034.1:0-16516 GCA_045648025.1 Clostridia bacterium | reverse complement strand
CAAGTTCTATATCAGAAATTTCTTTGTTGTCAGCAAAATATGAAAAGACTTTTTCTTCATCAATCATTGCGGTGCAAATAGCTTTTCTTTTTTTAATGTCGAGTCTTCCTCTTTCAATTTCATAATCAACTTTTTCACGGAAAATTTCCAAAATTTTTCCATCTACATTATAACTTGAACTACCATAGCTTTCTCTAAAATTTTTATACATAATTTTCTCTCCCTTTTAACTATTATAATTATAACATAATAACCAAATTTTGTCAATAGTGCCTTTTTTTGATAAAAATAGATGTTTTTAATCTAAGTAATTTTAGCACAAAAAAATCCCAAGCAGGATTTATCTTGCGGGTATTGACTTTGGGATTTAACAAGTAACTGTTTTAGGATTTAAAATTGCGTAAGATAAAAGAAAATAAAAAAACTCCAGACAGGATTTATCTTGCGATAATGACTGTTTGGAGTTTTTGAAATTTTCGCATTAGGTTGCGTGATTTTAAGTTCTAAAACTATTTAATGATTTTAGAAACAACACCAGAACCAACTGTTCTACCACCTTCACGAATAGCGAAACGAAGACCTTCTTCGATAGCTACTGGAGCGATAAGTTGAACTGTCATCTTTGTGTGGTCACCAGGCATAACCATTTCTGTTCCTTCTGGAAGAGAAATAGAACCTGTAACGTCTGTAGTTCTGAAGTAGAATTGTGGACGATAGTTGTTGAAGAATGCAGTGTGACGACCACCTTCTTCTTTTGTTAATACATAAACTTGAGCTTCAAATTCAGTGTGTGGTTGAATTGTGCCAGGTTTAGCAAGGATTTGACCTCTTTGAACGTCTGTTCTGTCGATACCTCTAAGAAGAACACCAACGTTGTAACCAGCGATAGCTTCATCAAGAGTTTTTCTAAACATTTCGATACCAGTAACAACTGATGATTTTGGCTTATCTTCAAGACCAACGATTTCAATTGTTTCACCAGTCTTTAAAACACCTCTTTCAACTCTACCAGTAACTACTGTACCACGACCTGTGATTGTGAATACATCTTCAACAGGCATAAGGAATGGTTGATCTGTAGCTCTGTCTGGAGTTGGGATCCAGCTGTCAACAGCATCCATGAGTTCTTGGATACATTTTGTATCATCAGAATCATAGTTACCAGCTTTAGCAGCTTCAAGAGCAAGGAAAGCTGAACCACGGATGATTGGAGTGTTGTCTCCATCATATTCGTATTTTGAAAGAAGTTCTCTGATTTCCATTTCAACAAGGTCAGCAAGTTCCATGTCGCCACCAAGTTGGTCGATTTTGTTCATGAAAACAACGATTTTTGGAACACCAACTTGACGAGCAAGGAGGATGTGTTCACGAGTTTGAGGCATAACACCGTCTGTAGCAGCACAAACAAGGATAGCACCGTCCATTTGAGCAGCACCAGTGATCATGTTTTTAACATAGTCAGCGTGTCCTGGGCAGTCAACGTGTGCATAGTGTCTGTTTTCTGTTTCATATTCAACGTGTGCAGTGTTGATTGTGATACCTCTTGCTCTTTCTTCTGGAGCAGAGTCGATTTGGCTGTAATCTTTAGCATCGCCACCAAATTTGTGTGTTTGGTTCATTGTGATTGCAGCTGTAAGTGTTGTTTTACCGTGGTCAACGTGGCCTACTGTACCAATGTTAACGTGAGGTTTTTTTGATTCAAATTTAGCTTTTGCCATTTGATAATCTCCTTTTTATTTATTATTTTTTTTTATTTTTTTTGATTTTGTTTTGCTAAGCCTGACTAAGATTAGTCTTTTTTAGCTCTTTCGCCGATAATTTTTTCAGCGATGTTTCTTGGAACTTCTGCATATTTGCATGGTTCCATAGATGAGTCACCACGACCTTGTGTGATTGATCTCAAATCAGTAACATATCCAGACATTTCTGAAAGTGGAACTTCTGCATCAACAGTTTGGTTACCGTTTTTAAGAGTTGTTCCAATAACATTACCTCTTCTTCTTGATAAGTCACCAAGAACATCACCAAGATATTTATCTGGAACTTGAACTTCTACCTTCATGATAGGTTCAAGAATTACTGAATTACCTTTCTTAAATGCTTCTTTGAATGCCATAGAACCAGCAATCATGAAAGCAGCTTCAGAAGAGTCAACTTCGTGGTAGCTTCCGTCGATAACAGTTGCTTTAAAGTCAACTGTTGGGTAACCTGCAAGAACACCTGCAGCAGCAGCTTCTTTGATACCCTTGTCAACAGCTGGGATATATTCTTTTGGAATAGAACCACCAACAGTTGCATCAACGAATTTATATCCTTCACCTGGTTCAAGACCTTCAAACTTAACAACACAGTGTCCGTATTGACCTTTACCACCAGATTGTCTGATATATTTACCTGTTGCTTCGATAGAACCTCTAAGAGTTTCTTTGTAAGCAACTTGTGGAGCACCTACATTTGCTTCAACACCATATTCTCTCTTAAGTCTATCAACCATGATATTTAAGTGAAGTTCACCCATACCTGCGATAACGGTTTGACCTGTTTCACGATTTGTGCTGAATCTAAAGCTTGGGTCTTCACCAGCAAGTTTTAAAAGAGCATTAGTCATTTTTTCTTGGTCACCCTTTGTCTTTGGTTCAATAGCCATAGAAATAACTGGGTCTGGATAATCCATATTTTCAAGCATAACTGGAGTTGATTCATCACAAAGTGTGTCACCAGTTGAAGTATCTTTCAAACCGATGATAGCAACGATGTCACCAGCATAAGCTTCTTGGATTTCTTGTCTTGAGTTAGAGTGCATTCTAAGAAGACGGCTGATTCTTTCTTTTTCACCAGTTGTGGTGTTTAAAACATAAGAACCAGATTTGATGCAACCTGAATATACTCTATAGAATGTAAGTCTACCGAATTGGTCAGTAGCAATTTTGAAAGCAAGACCAGCAAGTGGTGCTTTGTCTTCAGCTTTACATTCAATTGGGTTACCCTTCATATCCTTACCAGGCATTGGTGGGATATCTGTTGGGCATGGAAGGTAATAGATAACAGCATCTAAGAGCTCTTGAATACCTTTGTTCTTGTAAGATGAACCACAAAGAACAGGGAGCATGTTAAGAGCAATTGTTTGTTTTCTGATACCAGTTCTGATTTCCTCAACAGTGAGTTCTTCACCACCGAAGAATTTTTCAAGAAGTGCATCATCAGATTCAGCAACTGCTTCAACAAGCTTTTGGTGATATTCTTCAGCTTGTGCCTTCATATCAGCAGGGATTTCAACGATGTCGAAAATCTTACCTTCATCATCTCTATAATAAATAGCATGCATTTGAACAAGGTCAATAACACCTTCAAATGTATCTTCCTTACCGATTGGAAGTTCGATAGGAATTGCATTGGCACCAAGCATTTCTCTCATTTGGTCAACAGCGAAGAAGAAGTCAGCACCAAGAGTATCCATCTTATTTACATAAGCGATTCTTGGAACACCATACTTATTTGCTTGATTCCAAACTTTGATTGATTGAGCTTGAACACCTTCTTTTGCAGTGAATACTTCAACGGCACCGTCAAGTACACGGAGAGATCTTTCAACTTCCATTGTAAAGTCAACGTGTCCTGGTGTGTCGATCAAGTTGATTTTATGATCTTTCCAGATACAAGTTGTAGCAGCAGAAGTGATTGTGATACCTCTTTCTTGTTCTTGTGCCATCCAGTCCATGGTAGCACCGCCATCATGAACTTCACCGATTTTATGAGTTTTTCCTGTATAGAATAAGATTCTTTCAGATGTTGTGGTTTTACCGGCATCAATGTGAGCCATAATACCAATGTTACGAATCTTATTCATAGCATAATCTCTAGGCATAAGTTTGTTTTCTCCTAATAAAAGTTTCAAAATTGTGTATTACACAATTACATTTAAATTATACTAAATTTCTTGAAATTTATCAAATATTTTGATAGCAATTTTCAAGTTATTTATAAACCGGAATAGCGAATTTTGCCATTCCAATTTATTACCAACGATAAGATGCGAATGCTTTGTTAGCTTCAGCCATTCTATGCACATCTTCTTTCTTCTTGAAAGCACCACCGGCATTGTTGTATGCATCAACTAATTCACCGGCAAGTTTTTGAGCCATTGTTCTTTCGCTTCTTTGACGAGCATATAATACAAGCCAACGAATAGCAAGAGTTTGTCTTCTTTCAGCTCTAATTTCCATTGGAACTTGGTATGTTGAACCACCAACTCTTCTTGCTTTAACTTCAAGAACTGGTTTAATGTTTTCAAGAGCTTGGTTGAATACATCAATAGCTTCTGCACTAAGTTTCGCAGCTGCTTTTTCCATTGCATCATAAACAACTTTTTGAGCAATAGACTTTTTGCCATCAAGCATAACTTGGTTGATAACTTTTGTTACAACTTTTGAGCCATACTTAGGATCAGCAACAACTTCGCGAACTTCAGCTCTATTTCTTCTTGACATAAAATTTCCTCCTATATTATTCGTAAAAAATGATTTTAGATTTTAATTCATTATTGAAAGCTTAAATTATTTTGCTCTCTTAGCACCGTATTTGCTTCTAGCTTGTTTACGGTTTTGTACACCTGCTGTGTCAAGAACACCACGGATGATGTGATAACGAACACCCGGTAAGTCTTTAACACGGCCACCACGAATGAGAACAACAGAGTGCTCTTGCAAGTTGTGTCCTTCACCTGGAATATAAACAGTTCCTTCCATTCTGTTAGTAAGACGAACCCTAGCGATTTTTCTCATAGCTGAGTTAGGCTTCTTTGGAGAAGTTGTTGTTACATTCAAACAAACACCACGTTTTTGTGGACATTGCTCAAGTGCTGGGCATTTAGCTTTGCTTGCTTGTGATTCTCTACCCTTACCATGACGGATAATTTGGTTAATGGTTGGCATAGTTTTACCTCCTGTGTAAATTTGCTGAATTTTCTCTAAACCCGACGAGGAAATTCTTGAACATTTTCCCTAATCAATCGCCCCACCGTAGGCAATAAAAAAGGGCATAATGGTCAAACATACCATAATATGCCCTATCATTTTATATCAAAACAAGTTATAAGTCAATAAGTTTTTGCGAAATTGTTTAAAATTATATTTTAAGTGAAGTTTTTGATACAAACCAATTATTCACAAACCATATATCTTGCATTTTGAACATCTTGCCAAATATCTTTCAAAAGTTTTCCATCTATACTAGCTTTATTTTTGAATTCTTGTGTTGATGAAAATTTCTGTATTTCATCAACTTCATTTTGATAAAATTCAACATCACCCTTAGCATTTATTGAAAAATCAGTAGGCTTCGTTTTTTCTATGTAAAAATATACAAAATAAGAATTACCTTTATAATCAAATTCCATTTCGCTATACATCACAAGACCAGCAATAAAATCATCAAAAGATGGAAGCATTGGTTTGCCCTCTTTATAAAGTCTTTTTGCTTTATTCAATGAAACCATATTTGGATATTGCACCCTATCTGGGTTTTTTCTACAACTCACATCTATTGCCCAACCACATTTTTCACAATCACCATTGCCATATTGATCTACAAGTGCAACACTTCCACACACATCGCATTTGACAATTTGGTCTTTTACATATGGGTCATCATAGTCAAAAAATTTAAAGTCTTTTTTGTTTAACCCTATTACATTTCTATGATGTTTTTCCCACTTAAATTGAAGCTTATCTTGCCAACTTAAATTTTTTGTCCATTCATAAGTTGTTGGCAAAAATTCAACAACATCTCCGGTCATCGATTTGAATGGTTCATCATAACATATAACCTTGCTTGGCTTGATTCTCTTCATCATTTCATTATAGCCAAGCATAAACTCTTCTTCACAATTTTCTCTGTAATATGTGCATACTGCAACAACTGAGCCTTCTTCTATTCCATCAAAACAAAAATGAAAACTTTTTTCATCTCCCCATGAAACTGTTGGAATAACCTTTAACCCTTGACTTTGCCAATATGCTCCACACCATCTGTTTTTGAATATACTTTCAATTTGAAGTGCAAGTGGCATATTGGTAAATATACTAAAATCTGGTGAAAGCAAATATTTGTATTGCTTTAATTTTTCTAGCTCAACTTCTGGCTTCTCATAAACCTTTTCAAACAACCAATCATAAGTGAAAAAATGAATGGTTTTATCTTTGTTTTCTTTATCATCTTTTTTTGCATCAACAAAACTTAAAAATTTAATTTCATCAACATTTATATCTTGTTTTTTTATTATAGGAAACTCATATCTACCAGAAGAATTTCCATAATATAAAAACTCATTTCTAACCATTTTTTGCTTTCTATCTTGTTTGTCTTTTTCATATTCGGTCATTACTTTTGTCATATATTTCTCCTTTAATAATAATTTTCATAATCAGGTTCTAAATGTTCTCTCCCACGAGAGCCATTGTTACTACTCCAATCCCAAGTGTGGTCGTGAGGAACTTTTTCCTTTCCATTATTTGTTGTATAATCTCTATTTCTTTCTGCTTTTCCATTTTTATCATACCAACGACTTTGCAGTATTTTACCATCTCTTCTACTATATCTATCAACTCTTGTGTTTGGTTTTCCTTTTAGTTTTAATCGTCTTTCATAAGACACTTCAATTGTTCTGTTCGGAACTCCACCTGAACCCATTATATCACCTCTATTAAAAAATTTTAATTGTTTTAATTAATTTTAACATTAAAATATTTAAGTTTCAGTTTTTTGTGCCACCAAAAGAGATTGAAATTATTTTGCAACAAAAAAAGAGGCAGGTTGACCTGCCTCTTGAAATATTTAGTTTTTATTAAAATCTAGACATTTGAGAAACCATTGCTGGTGAGCTTTGCTTTGCCATTGTTGGTGCAGTTAAAGCTCTTTGCTTTTCAGCAGCTCTTGCTTCTCTTGCCTTTGCTTCACTAGATTTTGCGAAATGAAGATTTGATGGTTTCTTTTGTTTTTCTTTGTCATCTTTCTTGAAAAATGGTCTAACAAAAGAACCTTGTCTTGAATATGGTTTTGATGCTGCTCTGCCTCTTTGTAACTGATGGTTATATGCAGGAACAACTGTGTATGATTCTTTTTCTGAAGGTTTAAACTTTTGAAGTTCGTTTTTAAACTTTTCCCTCATATTAGCATCTTTTGCAAGTTGCTCAGCTCTTTCTCTGTGTTTTTGTTTTCTTGCATTTTCCATCATCAACTTAATTGCTTTCGCATAAAGCTCTGCAATATCTGCAACCATTTCTTTTAAATATATAGCAACATTTGCTGGGTTAAATTCATAAGCTTTGCCATATTTTTTAGCAATCATTTCGGCTGACCTGCTATCAAATTGTTTTGATATCGACTGAGCCATTTCAAACTGCTCTAATCTTAATTCTTCAACTTGTTGGGCCATATCTTCGATATTATCGACTTTGCCGCCACTAGCTTGACTTTGTAAGATTCTAGCAGCTACTTCAAGGTCTTTTAAATCTTTGAGCAATTTTTGATCTTGAAAATTTTGAACTTGTGTCATAAGCGGCCCTCCCTTTAATTTATTTCTAGCCGACATATTCTAGTAATAATATTATAACTATTTTTGCAAAAAAGTCAATACTTTTTGAACTTTTTTTAACCAAGCAAAAAAGCCGTCAAAAACGGCTTTTTGATAATATTTTTTTACTTTTATGAAATAATTTTATTTTGAATTTATTTTGTAAATGATTTTTGTAAATCACTGCCAATTATTTTTTCATAAACACATAATATCTCCAACCTTCGTTGAAGTCATCGAATTTCCAAGTGTCAACAAGTTTTAAGTTTGGATAAGCAAATGCACAGAGTTCTGATGCACTATAATCATTTACATCTTTGTCATAATATGTGCCATCAATATAAACATAGCTCTTTTGGAAGTTTTTGCCAATACCGTCGCAGCAAGACAAAAGCAACAAGCCGCCTTTTTTGAGAACATTTGAAATGTTAAGCAAAACTTTTTTCATATTTGTTATGTCAACATGGATAATAGTTGCCAAACAAACAACACCATCAAATTTTCCAAGAGAAGTCATTGGTTCGTTGATGTCACCAACAAAAAACTTGCAGCCAGAAACTTTGTCTTTTGCAATATCAATAAGCTTTTCACTGATGTCAATGCCGGTTACTCTTGCACCAAGTTTTTTCAAAATTTTAGAATCATATCCTGCACCACAGCCAAGGTCTAAAATTTTTGGATGCGAAGAACCAACTTGCGAAAAGCAGTTGTGAAATTTTTCTAAAATGGCTGATTGTTTTTTTTCTTTAAGCCATTCATCAGACCAACCAGTTGCGGTCTTATTGTAAAAATCTGTTACATTTTTCATATATGATTCCCTCACTATACCAAAATTATATAATTTTTTTTAAATTAAATCAAATATTTTTATATTGATTTTTTTTGATTTATTTTGATTTTTTAAAACAAAAAAAGACTAGCTTTCGCCAGTCTTAAAATTTCAAATTTTCTTCAATTTTTCTGTTTTGTTTCATATAACCAATTTTATATTCAATCTTTCTGATTTTTCCAACAATTAAAGCTTGTTCGATTGGAAGTTTGCTTTCAATCAAAGCCAAGATCTCGCGGTATTTTTTATTAGACATTTTATATGTGAAATAATAACCACTTTTTTCAATATCAACACCAACAAGCTTTGCATATTCATAAAGCAAATTATATTTGGTTTTTGATCTATATTCTTCAACAGTGAAACATAATAAATCTATGATGTTTTCAATGTTATTTTCATCTTTTTTTCTGGTTAATTTTCTAATTTTTCTCTTTAAATCTGCTGGAAGAACTATGATGATTGATTGCAAAATGTTATCTACATCTAAAAACTCAATATGGTTTTTTATTGATAGCACATAAGACATACTTTCAATATCTTTTATTCTAATCATATATTCGTAATTTGTGTAATCATCATCAACACAAACCACTTCAAAGCCAACAGTTAGAGCAAGTTTATGTAAATCTATTTTCGACACAAAAACACCCCTAAATTGGTTATTTTAACTATTTTTTTGCAGAATTTATAATAAATTATGCATTTTTTACATCATTTGTTGTTTTTTTTTATCATCTTCTTTGTTATCTTGAGCAGCTGGTGCAGTGTTAAAAGCTTTTGCAAAAGAAGACTTATAAGTTGTTACCGCAGCATCATAATCTTTGATTGATTCTGGATAATATCTAATGAGTTTTTCACGAAGTTCTGCTGTTTTTGGTTCAAAGAACTTTTTGATATAATCATTAGTTGGACCCATATTTGCAACGGCAGCAAATCTTTCTGATAACATATCACAACCAGCAGAGTTTGAAGCTTCATTAAGCAATTTGTCAATGCCACAAGCATGGTAAATTGCAGAACGGTTGCCGTTTGCAATGCTATCTGCATTTCCAAGTGTAAGCATAACAGGTTGCATTGAACCATTTTTTTGTGGAACCATCATGCAGACTTCGTCTAAACCTGTATTTTTATCTTTGCGATATTGGATTGGAGCTCCCAAACAAAGACCAATAAAAGACACTTCCATTGGCACTGGAACACTTCCAAAGAACGATGTTAAATTGTTTTCATTAATTTGATTCATTATTCATCACCCTCCGCATCAGTAAATACAAATTGCTCTAAGAAATTCTTCTCGTTTTGTTCTTTTTCGCTCAAAACAATGCTATCATCATCAATATCAACATAGCCAAGCAAAACAATCTTTTTTGGATTTAATGCTTGAATTTCTGTGTATGTTGACATAGTTGCGATTTTTGTTTCATACTTCAAAGCAGAATTTAAATAAAAATCTAAATAGTCTGTTGCTCTTGCATAAACATCTTCGATTGATGAGCCTGAAGCGAGTAAGTTCAAATCTGGATAAAGAGCTGTGTATAAATCATTTTCATCTGTGAATAATACCATTGGGTAAATATATCTTTTCATATTATGACCTCTCAAAATCTATAATAACCTAAGATAATTCTATCACGAGTTATCACAAATGTCCAATAAAATAAACCTAAAAATTTGTTTTATTGTTGTATATATTTTATCATAGACCTGGTTGTTTGTAAATACCCATTTGACAAATTTGCCCTATAATTATTCTTATAATATAATTATAGTTATAACATTCTTTTATAAATATAAAAAAGACGGATATTTTTCCGCCTTTTTTTGATAATTTTTTATTTATTTTTTGATTCTTTTTAAGCAGCAAGTTTGAAGTAAAGATGAATAACAGCATTCTTGCCTTCAACAACAATGTTTGCAGGTGAATCAACTTGTTTGTCTGGCTCAACAACATTTCCATATTGAGCTTTTCCTTCATCTTCAAAAAGAACACAGTCAAGACCTTTCAATAAATATTTAGTGTCTTTTTTGGTGTTTAAGTTTGCAGTGAATTTTGCAAATTTGCAAGTGTCTTCAAGTTTAACAATTGTTTCATCTGTAATTTTTGTGAATGCAACATCAACAGATTTATGAGCAGTGATGTTCACCTTTCCTGTTACATTTGATGCAATAAGATTTCCACCAGAAATAATTGTGATGTTTTGACTATCTTTGTTTTTGAAATCAATCTTTCCTTTTCCGGTTTTGATATCAACAACACCAGTTGCTGTTTTGAGTGTTACAGATCCAAGTTCTGATCTTATGTATGGATTGCTAACGGTTAAACCCTCACCACCAATAACAATGTTGCCTCTTTTGGTTGTTGCAGAAATTTTTGTGAGAGCTTCTTCAACAGTAATTTTTCCAATATTGGTTGTAATGGTTGCTGTGTCAACAGACTTAATTGTCACCGAACCTCTTTTGGTTGTTGCGGTGAGTTCTTTGATTTTATTGATTGAAATTGAACCGCCACTTGTTGTGATTTTGTTTTCACCGTTTCCGTTTACATCACCAAGTTTAACAGAACCTGCTCTTGTGTTGATATCAACAATTCCAACAATAGAAATTTCTTCATTTTTGTTTGCTGGCATAATATCACCAAATGTGGTTTTTGCGATTAAGTTTTTGCAGTTTTTGAGAGCAATATAACCATTTTTGGTGGTTGCATTTACATTTCCAACAACATCGCCCTTGATTGTGATGTTTCCTCTTTTGCTTTCAAGTTCATAATGTGTTGCAAAAAGTTCTTTGTTTGCATCACCAAAAAGTCTGATAGAGTTGTTTGTTGTATAATTTAAAGTTGTTGCTCTAACATTTGTGTAATAAATGATTTTTGAGCTTTCAGTTTGAATTGTAAGTTTGTTGTGAGAAGGAACTCTAATATCTTCGGTTTGGTCTTCTCTTGTAAATGTGATTGGGGCAGATTTTGAAATAATTGTTAAGTTTCTTGAATATGCACCGTCACCACCAGCAAAAACAAGTGGAATATAAATGTTTAAATATCTTTCACTTGATGAACTTTCATAAATAAACTTTTTATATTCTGTTGTTTTGATATAAGCTTCACCGTTTGCAGTTTTTGAAATTGTGATTGTTGGGTCTTCAATCTTTGAAGTTGTGAAACCATCAAAATTGTCATAATATTGAAAAACATATTCTCTGCCTTGTGAGTAAATGATGTTGATAGGAACTTCGTCTGTTTCAACAATCAAGTTGCCTTGAAATGGCTCAGAGCCAACAAAAGCTTGTGTGTTTGAAACGGGATACATTCCGGTTGCAACTTCGTGAACATTGCTTCTAATATACTTTAAGCCAAACACAGATAAACCTGGGGCAAGAAAAAGAGTCAAGCAAAAACCGGCTATCAAGAAAATGATAATGCCAATAACAATAAAAAATATAACTGGTAATCTTTTTGCCATTTGATACTCCTATACATTATTTAGTATATCAACATTTAAAAATGTTGTCAAACAACTTTATTTAGTTGCAAACAATTAACAAGAATAATTTCAATATTATTTTGTGATTTTTTTATAATTTTTTATTGGTTTATTTTTATAAAAATTTTTCACAAAAAAAGACACTTAAATTAAGTGTCTTAATGTTTTTATTTACTTGGACCATCTTGTGAGTTTTTTGCTTCAAGAATTTCAAGTTTTTTTCTAGCTTCTGCTGCTTTTTGTTTTGCGGCTTCAATTTCTTTATCTCTTTTTTGTTTCATAATGGCAGTGGTTGCCATAACAGTTGCACCTGTTGAAACCATACCAATTCCCATAAGTGAAGCACCCATAAGAGTGTTTGTTGTAGATCTTATTCTGTTTGTCTCTTCAGCTTCTTTTGCAATTGATTCAAGTCTTCTAACTTCAGCCTCAGCTTCGGCTAATTCATGTTTAGCATCTTGTTCAGCATAAAAAGCTTTTGCTTCTGCAGTAATATCATTGCCATCTTTGTCAAAATGTTTTATTTCTCTCTTTTTTGAATCCTTGTCATTAGCAACAATTACTGCTGTAATATGTTGATCAGTAATAGAACAAGCTTTTCCTTCTGTGGTGAATTTTGTTTTTCCTTCGTTTGTTAAAAACTCAATATTTGAAGTATTGTTTTTTTCATCATAATCAGCAATAACTGACATTTTTTTATAATATCCAGAAAACACCTCAATTTTTCTGTCTAATTCTGTTTCATAAATGGTATTTTTTGTTTGAGTATCAATCAATACTTGTTTTCCATCTGCAGAAATTTGAACATATTCTTCAACAAAACCTCTTCTACCTCTTTTATTGTGCATAGAACATTTAACATATTTATCAGAGGTAAATGAATCTAAAATTGTTTCACCTTTTGAACCAGTTAAATTGATAGAACCGTCTTCGTTTTGAGTTAAATATGTGCTCATTCCAGCATGAACAGTTTCTCCAGAGTCATTAAAAAATGCTTTTTTATCTCTAGCTTCGGCTGAAATTTGTCCATCTTTTATTCCAAACACAGTACCGTCTTTTGCAATAACATAGTCTGGGTCATAACTTGAACAATAAAAAACATCAATTTCCTTGCCATTTACTGAATCAAAGCAAATTTGTTGACCTTTTTTGTATCCAATAAAATAATTGTCATTTTCTTCATGTTTAATTGATTCAAGACCTTCACAAATCACAGCTCCGTTTCTTAAAACAGAAATGCCGGTTGCAGTTGGTTTTATCTCATAAGCTGTTCCTGTCATTTTTTTGTTTGGTCTTTTATAATCTTCAAGATCATTTGAAGCTATAACTTTGTAACCAAATAAACCTTTTTTAGAAATAAAATTTGTCATAACACATCTCCTTTAAAACAATTCATCATCTGATGGAATTGAAATATTGCTAAAATCTGGCATATCTCCAAATGGTGAAACAAGCCCGTCACCTTCTGATTCTGGTGGAGGTTCAAGACCTGAAATATCAGCTGCATTAATTTCATTTCTAATGTTTTCAATTGTCTTTTGAAACTCTTCAGCAGTATTTGCAGATTTCTTTGCTTGTCTTGCATCTTCGTTTTGCTCATATTGATTAACGAGACTCTGTTCGTTTGCATCTTTTTCAAGATTGACAAAGCTTGTTCTTGAACCATCCCAACCAAGGAACACACTTCCAGGTTGACCGTTTCTGAATTTTGCAATAATAAGTTCTGCGGTATAGTTTCCTGTTTTGTCTTCACTAATTTCTTTTGCAGACATATCTCTGTGAATAAACCAAACCATATCGGCATCTTGTTCAATTGAACCAGAGTCACGAAGGTCTGAAAGCATTGGTTTTGCAGGTTTGCCATCTTTGGTGTCTCTGCTTTCAACCGAACGATTAAGCTGACAAAGTGAAAGAACAGGAACTTCAATTTCTTTTGCCAAAATTTTGAGTTGTCTTGAAATGTCTGCAACTTCGTTTTGACGGTTGTCTGATTTTGAATCTGATTTCATCAAACCAAGATAGTCGATAACAACAAGGTCTAAGCCTTTTTCTCTTTTAAGTTTTCTACATTTTGAAAGAACTTGTGATGGAGTGTTCATCGCATTGTCATCAACATAGATATTTGCTTCTTTAAGCTTTTTATCAGCTTTCCAAATTTTTATCCAGTCATGCTCATCAAGATCACCACGAAGTGCTTTTGCCATTGAAACATTTGCAACTGAGCAAAGCATTCTTTGTGCAAGTTGTTCTCTACCCATTTCAAGAGAGAAAACAGCACATTTTGCACCGTGATTAATTGCGGCATTAGAAACAATATTCATCGCAAGAGAGGTTTTACCAACACCCGGTCTTGCCGCGAGTATAATAAGGTCGGTTTTTTGAAGACCGTTTGTAGCTTTATCAAGTTGATAAAAACCAGTTTTTAAACCTCTTAAAATTGTGTTGTCTTTGTGAATATCTTCAAATCTATTAATAACTTTTTCAACTGAAACGGTAAGTTTTTCAAGTGCACCACTTTGACCCTTTTCAGCAATTTCATAAATGGCTTTTTCTGCTTGACCAATAATTGATTCATCGCTGCCTTTGTCATAAGCCTTTTCAATAGTTTTTCCACAAGCCAAGATAACTTGTCTTAAAACTGAGTCTCTTCTAACAATATCAACATAATGGTTAACACTTGCAGCAGATGGAACAATGTTTGAAAGTGAAGAGATATAACCCATTCCACCAACAGCATTGATTAAATTTTGCTTTTCAAGTTCGTCAGAAACTGTGACAAAATCAATCGGAGCAGAGTTTTGAAACAACTTTTTAATAACAGCAAAAATGTTTCTGTGTGTTTCATTATAAAAATCAATTTCTTCTAATTTGCTAATAACAGTGAGAGCTGCTTCTGAATCAATCAAAGCACAACCCAAAACCGCTTGTTCAGCATCAAAGTTGTTAGGAAGCATTTTTCCTTCAACAGAAGATTCGGTTTTTTGTTTTCTTTCAGCCATAAACTTCTCCTTAAATTATTTTTAGTATAACCTGCAAAATTTTAATTGTCAATAAAGACCCAACTTTTCTTTTTATTTATAAAATAAAAAACAGACAAATTTTTGCCTGTTTTATTGTGGTTGTTTGTTTATTGTTTTTTCATTTTCTGCTCTTCTTTGAATATTTCTAATTCGGTTTTCAACAATTTCTAAAAACTCTGGTTCATCTGAGATTTTTGAAAATTGTTTAAGGTCTGAAACCACGATTTCTCCAATAGCAGAATAAATATCAAGGTAATCAATAATTCGCCAATAATAGTCGATTCTTTGTTTAAAATCACCAAGTCTCAAATAGTTGGCTTCTGCTTTTTTGAAGTTTCCATTTCTGGCAGCTTCAAGCATTAAATATACTTCATCAATGCCTTTTGCAAGGGTTTCTGGGTCATAAACAAAACCTTGAATTTCGTCAAAATTAACCATATCAGAAATTACACCATTTTTATAAAAAAGATACTCTGTAACATAAGTTGGAAGATATTTTTTAAACTTATCATACCAAATTTTTAATCTTCTTTTTTTTATGTCTTGAGCAGCATTAAATTGTTTTAATATATTTCCGTCGTCCATAACACTCCTTAATGTTCGCTTAAGCATTATAACAAATAAGTTTATATTTTGTCAATCTAGATGACGGCTCTCATTTTTGAACAAAAAAAAGACTCAGGTTTTTGCCTGAGCCAATTTTTTATTAAAGTTTAACTCTATCCATAATTTTATAAAGTATTGTGATAACAGTTGGAGAAACAAGTGAAAGCACAATAACAAATAAAATGTTAGTAACACCAAGAGTTGCAATTGAAGCAATTCCAAACACTGTTGGCCAAAGGAAAATACAAATAAAGCTAAGTGCAAGCATTGCTGTCATTAAAATTGTTGTGATTGCATTAAATGGTTTGCAGAGTCTATAAAGCATTGCAAGACCTGTGAAAATCAAAACAAGTGTTGACATTGTTGTAATAGTGTCCATATTTTCAATAACTGAACCAACATATAAATAGTTAAACAAATAAACCGCTGCAACATTGATTACAAGTGCAAGTGCACCAGGAAGTGCATTTTTGATAAGGTTATAAATAAACCTACCTTGAATCGGTTTATCATTAGGCAAAAATGCCAGTATGAACGAAGGAATACCAATTACAAACCACTCAAATAAAAGTGTGTTTGATGTTGTAAATGGATAAGGTTGACTTATCACAATAACCAAAATTGAGAACAAAATTGAGAACAATGTTTTCATAAAGAAAAGTGACGAAGACTTTTGAACATTGTTGATAACTTTTCTACCCTCAATAACAGTGTCAGGCATACTTGAAAAGTCGCTGTTCATTAAAACCATATGGCTCACACTTCTAACAGCTTCGTTTCCACTTGCCATAGCAATTGAACAATCTGCTTCTTTGAGAGCTAAGATATCGTTGACACCGTCACCTGTCATTGCAACAGTGTTGCCTTCTGCTCTAATGGTTTTGATAAGAAGTGCTTTTTGCTCAGGGGTTACTCTGCCAAAAACTGTATATTTGTTTGCAGCAGCAATAACTTGTTTTTCATTAAGACCGTCTAAGCTGATAAATGAATCTGTGCCTTCAACACCAAC
>JAZRNH010000033.1:0-35544 GCA_045648025.1 Clostridia bacterium | reverse complement strand
TCTTTATCAAGTGGATATTTTGTATAAATTCTATCCATTCTTGAAAGGTCTTCAAAATATGTTCCATTTCCAACAAACACATATTCTGGCTCAATTGTTTTTATCCAATCAAAATCAGAAAGTTGTGATTTGATATATTTTTTAACCTTTTCAAAAGCTTCTTGTTTGTCAAATTTATCAAGTGGATACATATCAATTAAAGTTTTTGGACCAACTGGAATGTATGCCTGATTTAAAATATTTCTTCTGTTATAATGAATCAAGTGAATGTTGTCTGAACCAATGTTAACAATCAAACCCTTTGGAATATCATAACTATTCATAACACCAGTATAAATAGCAACATTTTGCTCTTCTGGTGTAAGCATTGAAAATCTAAAACCACAAGTAACAAACACTTCATCAAAGAAACTATAAATATTCATTGGTTTTGTGTCTTTAACAAAACTTGCAATCGCAATAGTTTTTGTAACCGCAAACATATCACAGATTTTTCTGAAATTTTTAAGTGTGCTAATAATTGAAGCAATTTGATTTTTCTTTAAGAAATGATCATCATCCATATCAAGTCCAAATTTAATTGGTTCAATTTCTACATCACAAATAGAAAAATAATTATCTTGAACAACATTCGCAATTACTAATTTTGCAGAATATGTTTCAACAACTACAACAGCAATTTTATCCACAATTCTACTCCTAAATAATATTCTATTTTATATACGAATTATATCATAAAAAATTTGAAAAGTATATGTTTATAAAGATTATTTAATACTAACATTTTAATATATTAAAAACTTATATCAAAAATTTTATAATCAAATTCATTTGACAGAAATTTTAAATTCTAGAGATGACATGTTCTGGACAAGCAGCAACACATTTGCCACATCTCACACAAACTTCTGCATCGATTTTTGGCACACCACCAACCATTTTAATTGCCCCAACAGGACAAGCAACAATACAAGCTTCACAGTGTGTACAAGCAACATTACAGTTTCTCACAACAATTGAGTCTTCAGATGTATTGCTACAAACAACTTCAACAAATTTCTTGCTTGGAATAAGGTCAATGATTTTATTTGGACAAGCAGCAACACATTCGCCACAGCCAACACATTTATCTTTATCAACAATTGCACAACCCTTTTCTGATATTGAAATTGCCCCATAAACACATGATTGAATACAATCACCACAGCCAAGACAAGCATTGTGACAGAACTTTTCGCCACTATGAAGCAAGTTCATACTAGAACAAGTTTTGTCTCCAACATACTTAAATTTGCTTTTACAATCAATTCCACCTTTGCATCTAACAAATGCAACTTGGTCAAAAAGAACTTTTCTTTCTCTTTTTAAAACTTGTCTAAGTCTTAAATATTTTTTTCCTCTAAGATATGGACATTTGTTTGGAGAAGTTTTTCCTTTTGTTAAATCTTCAGCAAACTGCATACAGTTTGGTCTTCCGCACTGTTTGCAATCTAAGTTTGGCAACAATTCATAAACAACTTCAGAAGTTTTGTTAAGTTTCTTATTTTTGCTAGTAAAAATTACAATTGCAATGATAAGTGCAAGTAACACAACAACCGAAACAACATAAATAACAATCTTAATCATAAATTTCTCCTTACACAACTAACATTCCTGCATATTGTAAAACCATTGCAAAAATGGCAAGTAAAAACAATCTTACAGAAACATTTCTAAAGTTTATATTCAAATATCCTCTGTTCATACTTCTAATATAGAAACCCATAAACACATTCATCAAAATAACAACAATTGATATTGCAAGAAGTGACAAAATAAAGTTTACAATTGAAAGTGACATATCAAGAGTAAACAATATTGAAATTGTATAAACCACATCAAATCCATAAGAAAATGCTGCATCATACAAATAATAGTTATATGACGATATTTTTTGCCAAATTAAAGACACAATCAAATGATAGACTGCAACAATAAACACATTCACACTAATATGAATATAGAACAAGTCATACAATTCATAAACATAGTTATAAAGAACATAAGAAATGAGCGATGTTACAATAATACCCAAAATTAAGAACAAAGCATTGATATATCTAAATGAACGATACATTTTTTCTCTTTGAACTTGAAGAGCACCAGCACCACCACAAATAAAAATATTATCTTGTAAACCATACAAAACGAGATATGATAAAAATGTATTAAACATTATTTTACCCCCTTTGCAGTTTTATCAAACATATGTTGAACTTTTGCTTCTTTAGAAACTTTAAGTTTTGACTTCTTTCGCTTAATTGCAGTATGATGCACACCATCTCCATCATCAGAAAGTTCAGATAATGATTGATTTTGATTATCTTTTTCCATAATTGATTCAAGTTCTTGATTGTCAACATATTTAAATTCAATTTCAGAGGTCAACAATTTTTGACGACGAAGTGAATCATATTGGAATACTCTTTCATTTTTGATTTGTTTCAAAAGTTTAGCATAATCCATTGCCTTTTGCTGCATCTTTCTAACAATTGATCTATAAATTGCTGCTGACAAAGCACAAATCAATGCCATTAAAATTAAATCAAAAACAATTGTATTAAAGAACTCATAACCAGCATAAACAAATGGCTTATAACCAAACACAGTTCCAACTGACAAAAATTCTTTAAGGATTGAATATAAAATTGTTATAATTGCAAACACAAAAACAGAATTTATAACTTTGACAAAATAGTGGTTAACAGCTGCTTTTGTATCAATGTAATAAATATCAATACTCATTACAATTGTTGAAAGTATTGCAAAATAATTATCATCGGTTGCAGAAAGTCCAAGCAAACCATAAGTTTGAATTAAATAGTTTGTAATTGTCACAATAAAGGTTGAAAACACAGCAGTAATAAACACTTTCATTGTTTTGCTTAAAAACTTATTAAACACCAAACAAACAAGTGATGAAAGCACCAAACAAACAAATGTTGTGCAAATATAATAAACTGCATCTTTTGCAGATGTCAAAACTAACAAAAGTGGACACACAGCAAGAATAACAACATCAATGACATTGTGTTCAATGTTACTTTTTATATGCATTTCTATAACCTCCTATTTGAACTGGTTTAATTGCTAAGTATCTATCAAAAATTGGTGCAACAATGTTAACCATCAATGCAACAACAAATAAAGCATTTTCACCCATTCTTCCAAGTGGCCAAATCAAAGCAGATACTGTTCCAAAAAGTATTGCATAAACAAGTTTTCCAAGAATTGTATCTGGAGATGTGTTTGGATCAGTAATCATAAATACTGAAATAAAAACAAACGAACCAGAAAGCATGTTAATAACAGCTTGTTCGTAGTTTGAAGTTACCGTTGCAACAACAAAATATGAAAGCATCGCAACAATAGGAATTTTAAAATCAATAACTTTTGCAAACATCAAAAACAAACCACAAATTGCAATAAACAATGTGCAAGTTGTTCCAATACCACCAACAGCCTGACCAGACAACATATTAAATATTGTATTGGTTCCGCCAACTGAAAGTGATTCATAAAGTTCTTCATTTAAAGTAAATGTATAAAGTTCACTAGCAAGTGCTGGAAGAATAACACCAGCCAAACATCTTCCGCACACAGCAGGATTAAGTTTATTAAATCCAAGACCACCAAATGCAGATTTAACAACAAATATAGCAAAAAATGCCGCCGCTGCAACCACATAAAGTGGAGTTTTCACTGGAAATGTTAATGCTAAAATCATACCAGTAACAAAACATGAAAAATTGTTAACCTTAAATTCGTTTTTATTTATTAAGTTAAACAACATTTCAGAAAACATACAAGTTGCAAGTGAAACCAAAATTATAAATAAAGCTTCAAGTCCAAAAAACATAATACCAAACACAGCAGGAACCATAAGGCCTACAGCTGTATATAAAAACATTTTATTAACATCGTTTCCACTATGAACAAAAGGAGAATTCAAAACAACAAATTCTTTCATTAGTTTCCACCTCCTCTGTTAACTTTATCATAATGTTTAGCAGCTGCAATTCTTTGTGTCAAGAATCGTTTTGCTGGACACACATAAGAACAACAACCACATTCAATACAAGCATGAGCATTAAGCACATCAATTTGATCATGTCTTTCATTAAGATAAGCATTTTCAATTGATTTTGGATCAATAAACACAGGACAAACAGCCGTGCACTTTCCACATGAAATGCAAGGATATTCTTTTGCCATATCATATTCATCAAACTTTTGCATAACCAAAGTGTTTGTCAAAAGTGAAATCGAAACATCTTTGTTAAATTGAGCTTCACCAGCAAGAATGTTTCCGTTAATTAAAACAGAATCAGTTTCTTTGTCTTCAATTCCAATAAAGTCATACATATTTTCAAATGAAACACCATTTTGAACCAAATAGTTACCCTTTCTAATAATGTTGTTTCCATCAATAGTAACAATTTTACCAGTAACAGGTTTATTAAATTCAACAGCACGACAAAGATTATAACAAGCTTCAGCCGATTCAATGGTAATTCCGGCTTCTAAGAACGAGGTTCCCTTTTTAATCTTTTTGCCACAAACAAGATTAGCTAAGATATATGGGTTGTCAAAAGGATATTTGTTTGGAATATACTTAATCTTAAAATCATAATTCTTCTTTGTATCTTGAATGTGCTTTTTAATTTTTGCAGCAATTCTTTTGTTTGCCTCAGTAAACACAAAAGTAATTTGTTGGGCACTTGTAACATTCATAAAATATTTAGCACCATTAATAACTTCTTCCATACGATACTCTGCAAGAGTTTGGTTGATTGAGTTATTAGGGTCAGTGCTATCCATCATAATCAAAAGATTTTTATATGTCTTATTTCCAACATAAGCATACTTCAAGTATGTTGGCATTCCAGAAATGGTATCAACAAGACCAGCATCTCTAAGCCTTGCAACCAAAGTCACATCACTAACAGAATCAATATCTGGAAGGTCTTCTGACTCATTTTTATTATCGTTCATAATGAGAATGTGTTTAGAATATTCACCATTTAAAGTTGGCTTACTAAAAATATTAAGCACTTTTCCACTAACTGGTGAATAAATGTTAATGCCAAAATTACCGCTAGGTTTAGCGATTAATGTTCCTTGTTTAACTTCATCACCAATTTGAACAACTGGTTCAGACTCAGCAATGCCTTTTAATTTTAATGGCACATTATAAAACTCCATTGGTCGAAGTGGAGTGATGTCGATACCAACTGTCATTTTCTTTTGAAACTGATTTATACCTTTAAAACTAACTAATTTCACAATATACCTCTAAATTTATATACATAAATATATTACCAAAAATAAAGTATATTGTAAAATAAAATTGGCTGTCTTTAAAAAATTACTTTCTCTTATTTTTCATAGCAATCACAGCTTTCACAAAACAAAAAATACCAACCAAAATAATAAAACAAGAAAAGCAAATCTGCAATATTTCAGATTTAATTTTCAAAGCAAACAAACTTGAAAAAATTGCCAAAATTATTGCCGGTGGAGCCACCAAAAATAACACTTTAAAATTAATCAATTTGTTCTTCAAATAAACAAAAAAACAACAGACCGAAACAAGCACAAAACATATAACATTTGTAGATTGACAAAGTATCTGTTCAACAGAAAAAAACAACCTTAAAATTGGTATTAAAAATGTGCCACCACCCATACCCATTCCGGCAAAAATTCCTGAAACTGCTGCCGATATCAATAATAACAAAATTTGCAAAATTTTACCCCTATTTGACTATTTTTATATGTTTTTTCATTTATATTTAATGTTTTTTGCGGTTTTTTAAAATATTATCATACCAACACCTGCAAAAATCAACACTAAAGAAAACACTAAATCAATGATATTATTTTTTAAATTTTTGAGCAATTTTGTTCCAATGAAACCACCAATTAAACTGCCTATTCCACAAACTAAAATTAGCTTCAAATCAATTTCGTTTTTTGAAATATAAACAACCGAACTAACAAAACACATAAACATCACTGATGCAAGAGTTGTCGCATGTGCAACTTTTGAATTTTGATTTGTAACATATGAAATCATTGGCACCAATAAAAGCCCTCCACCTGCTCCAAAAAATCCATTAATAAGTCCTGCAATAACACCCACAAAAACCAACTTTAATTTGATAAATTTTTTATTTTTATTTTCCATATTTTCATAATTAGTATTGTTATTTTTGGCAATAATTATAACTGTCAATTATAATATGAAAAATTTTGACATTATAAATGATTTCAATACCTGTGAAATAATAAATAAATATTTAAATAAAGGTTGATTTTTCGCTTGAAATATACTAAAATTAACCTAGTTATTTTATAAATATGGGACGGTATATATGAACAAATTAAAAAAGTTTTTTACAAAAAAGAAAAAATCGATTTTTAGTTTAATGTTGGCACTCGTGTTAACATTATCTTTTAACTATTCGCCAATTTCTCTTTTGGCAAGATTAGTCGATAAATCATCAAATGCTTACAAATCTTCTTCTGTTCAAACTTATTATGCTGCATCAGATATTTCAACAGAAAAGAATATGGGCAAAGCAAATTATCCTGATTTCCTTGCAGAATTTTTTAAAGGAACCAGTAATAACTTTAACATCAAAAACTATTATGATGGCAAATTTGAAGAATTATTCTCATCTTCACTTGAAAAATATTTGTTATCTAGAGTTGTAACAGACGACGGAACACCTTCTGGTGTTGAATACAAAACACACTACTCACAATTTTTAAGTTCTGTTGATCATGACACACTTCTTGGATATTACAACTCACAAAAGAACTCAAATAGTTTCAAAGATAGAGATGGCACAAAATTCTCATCATTCCAAGACTATGCTGAATATTTTGTTTCTTCATCAATTGAATATCAACACGATAGTGCAACAAAAACACTTTTTGCTTTACATGAATTCACAGAAAACAGCCACGAATATTTAACATTGTTCTATAACGGCTTAGCAAACAGCTTAACAACTCAAGAATCTGTTGGAAATTTCCCACTTGAAGATGACGAAAGCGAAAACCCAACAACATACAGAGATGGTGTTGCTGATTCAACAAAGTTCTATGAACAATCAAAATCATATAATAGAGTTAAATCATATATTGATGGCGAACTTGAAAAAGAATTTGCAATCTACACTTATGACCACGAAACTCAAAACAAATATATTGCTGCAATTCTTGCTCAATATGCCCCAGGCTCACAAGCATCATATTACACTGGCGATTATGAAATTGTTAACAAACCAAAATATTCTTACGAATTTTCAATGTATAACAAAAACTCAACTGGCGGCAAAGAAGTTCCTGATGTTTACATTCTTCAAAGTGTAGACACCACATTTGCAGCTCAAATTGGTGCTCTTGATTTCATCTATAACGGAATTTCGGTAAAAGGTATCCCTTCATTAATTCATGACGGAGATTACAAAACTGATGAAAGTGGAAATGTTACTCAATATGGAAGCAACTACACATATCATCAAAAGAAGCCATTTGAATTTAGAGAAATTCAACCTGGTGAATATGGTTATATTGAAGGTTATATCACCTATTATAGATATGAAGCAATCCCATTTGAACAACACAAAGACACAAGTGCAGACTATGTTGTTTATATTGTTGACGATGAAGTTACTGTAAATGAACAAGCAACTTATGATTCTTTGTACTTCCAAGTTATAACAACTGCTGAATATAATGCAAATAAAAATTATTTTGTAAATATCCCTGCTCCAAACGGAACAGCTTCAAAACCTGGTGACAATGATATTTACTTAAAAGAAATCTCAACATTTAACACAACAAGTGAAGATCATAAAACAAGATATGAAAACCTTGTTAAAGTTTTTGTTAAAGATGGCAAAACTTCTTTATATGTAAAATATAAAAATGATGACAACAAAGTCATTTTTATGGATTCATCAAAAATTGCTGCATTCAAGGTTGCAAACCAAGACTATAGCTTCAACAACAATATTGAACCACTTCCAGCAGACTTTGAAGCAAACAAAGATGATTATCTTGAAATTAATGGAAACGACACAATTTCAAACGAATACAAAAATTTCAAAGGTGACTACACTCTCTACTTTAAGAAAATTAAAGAAGAATATAAAAAGTTAGTATCCGTTGAATATGAAACTGACCAATATGAAACAAAGAATGTTCCAAACATTCCACTTGTTCAACACAAAATTGCAGATGAGGCATTTGAAACAGTTTCTGAACACGACAAGTCAAGAAAAATTTATTCTCTTGCTCCAGCAAATGCAACTTCTCACCCAACAATCCCAGCAATCACAACAGCAGATATCACACCTCCAACAACTGAAGCTGAAAAAGAGTCTAGCACTTATATTCACAATCAATTCGTTAAGGTTGAACCATCTGTTGCTGCAAAATTAAACGAAGGTTTATCAGTAACTTACGAATATTACTATAAGCACAAAACAAAGATGGTTGATAAACTCTATATCGTTGTTAACGATGATGTTTATGCAACAGAAAAAGATAATGCTGTTTACAAAAACTTAAATTATGAAGTTGTTCAAAAACAACACTTCGCTCCAAATGATTATATTGCTGTTCAAAAAACTGATGTAAACTATAACCAAAACTTCAAATTATATTATAAATATGATTTTGGTAACACATCTGGCGAAATTCTTGATTCAGAAGTTTATGTTAAAAACTTATTAACAACAAGAGTTATTAATGGCACAACATATTACTTCAATGCTGTTTATATTATTGATGACAATGTTGACGGAAACAATAAAGATACTTATCGTGAACTCAACAGAAACTATATCCCTATTTCAACAGCTGAATATGAAGCAAACCACAAATTCTATTATCAAATTCCAGAAGATGATGAATTTGGTGTTCTTACCGGAAAATACAATACACTTTATTATAGATATAATCCTTCAACAGCAACTGAAAAAGTTATTTATGTTGATGGAAAAGATTATGAAAACTATGTAACAATCAACAAAGAAGCTGAAGATTATTTTGCTTCTGACTATGAATTGATTACATATGAAGATCCAAATTATGTTGAAGGTTTAGATTTATATTATAAAAAAATAAGAAAAGCAGAATCTGCAACAACTTACACATATGAAGATTACAGCAAAGAAACAACCGCTGTTATTTCATCATCATCAACAATTTCTCTTGCTGCAAACAGTTATTATGCCCTTTCACTTTATGTTTACACAAATGGTTCTTACACAGATTCAAACAAACCTGAATCAGTAACTGTTAGCGAAGATATCCAAGCTTCAATTTGTATTGAAGACACAAAAAATAGCATTGACCCTATTAAAGTTGAACACATTTCAACAAATGGTGAATGGAAACAATATTATGTATTTATCAAAACACACAACTTACTCACCTCTACTGTAAAGATTCATTTATATATGGGTGATGAAAATAATATTTTAGGTGAATACAGCTCAACCTGTGCTTATGCAAATGGTTCTGTAATGTTTGATGAAATCAAAGTTACAAAAATTAATGAAACTGACTATAACAAAGAAAGCATCGATAACAAAAAAGTGCAACTAAACACTCTTAAAGAAGACGATGGCGAAACCGATGTTTTGGTTGACGGCAAAGTTGTTTATATTGATGCATATGACAATGAAATTAAAGTTGCAAAATTTGATCCTAATGCTGAAACTGAAGTTTTAGTTTGGTCTGGAAACAATGGCGAAAATTACACATTTGACCAAATGTTTGAACTTGATGACAAAGCAGATTATTTCACAAACACATTAAAATTTGATGCTGCTGACTCAATTGATGGCTACACAATTCCATCTGAATTATGGCAAATGTATATTAGCCGTGATGTATCTGGTCAAGGCAACACCGATATTTTGAAGAGATATCAAAAAGCTTACAAAAATGGCGACCTTGTTGCATCAATTGTAGATGAAGAATCATTCTTTGATGATAAATCAAAAGAAGAAGATGACGAACCTTCAATTGATACAGATGCACCAACTGACAAAGATGCTGATGTTCCATTTATCAAATCAACATTTATTGATAATAACAAAGTGTTAAAACTTGAAAACAAGAACAGAATCTTTACTCTTGGTTTAACATCAAACTATTTCACTGCTGAACAAGGACAATATTACAGACTTAAAGTTTGGGTATATTCTCCTGATGAAGAAGCAAAAGCTGAACTTTCAGTTTACTCTATCTTAAAAACAGCTGCTACTCCAGTTTATGGTTCAATTCTTCAAACAAAAGCATCTGCTGCTGCAAATATGAGTGAATATACTGATAAACAAGTTAACGAATATGGTTGGATTCCTATCACCTTCTATATTGAAGGAAATGCACTTCATAACCAAGATTGTTACTTAACTCTTTCTGCTTCAAAAGATAGTATTATTTATTTTGATAATATTACAATTGAAAAAATCACAAGTTCAATTTTTGATACAGCAAACTCAGATTCTGACTCAACAACCTACTGCTTGTCATTAACACCTAGCACATCTGTTATTTCTGCTGGTGTAACAAATGGTTATTTCAATAACACAACTGTAACAGAAAACTACAACGGAACAATTGATTACACAACTCCAAGAACCGCTGAAAGTTGGACTGTTAACAAAAAATCAACTGGTATTATTGCTGGTGTTGTTCCAACATCAACTGAATACCTCAACCAAACCAAAAACTTCTTCAAACAATATAATGCTGGTTTTGATTGGGCTGCTGTTCAAGGCAATAACTTAAAAGGAAATGTTTTTGCAATTTATGCACCTGCAACTGTTGCTAACCCATTAACAGAAAAAGGTTCATTTACACAAAAGAATATTTTTAGCATTTATTCAACTGCAATCACACTTTCTGCTTCATCAACATACAAGCTTTCATTTGATTTCTTAGAAGGAAAAGACTTCTCTGGTTCAGTGTTTGCAAACATTTATACAACAGCTGTAAAACCAGAAAACTTACTTTCAACAATCACTGTTGATGCTGCTGATATTGTTGATAATAGCTGGAACACATATTCATATTACATTGCAACTGATGCAGCTTCTGCAACTGTTTATATTGAAATTGGTATCAAGTCTGCTGCTGGAACAGCATTCTTCAGAAATGTTTCAAGCACAACAGTTTCAAAAACATTAGATGCAATCAGAGATGAAATGCTCAGCGATTCAGAAAATGTTTCAGGTTCTGACTATGACATCGCAAACAAAGACAGTTTCAAAACTGTTAAGTTTATTGATATGAATGCATTTGAATTCTCTATCCACTCAGAGGAAATGAACACCGTTTCAAATACTTATGAAAATAAAGAATTCAAAAATGACTTAGCTCCTACAACAACATTCACAACTGGTCAAACAGGAACAGCTGTTGCAAACTTCTATACAACTTCAAAATCATCATCATACACAGTTACAATTGATAAGGTTGAATACTATATCAAAGCAACTGACAATGCTGACGGTTCAAAATCTTACAAAATGTATAGTGACAGCAACTACACTAATGCAGTTACCCTTTTAAACGGAAAAACTGTAACAGTTGACGGTTATGACAAAGTTATTGTTGGTTCAGAAGATTCAACAGAATATGATATTCTTGAAACAGAAAAAACAAATTATGTTTATAATTTTGAAAATGATGTAACCCTTAATAATGTATTTATTGATGCTGACGAACTTAAAAATGAATATTCAGACAAAGTGTTAGTATTAGCAAATAGCTATTCAACAGACTATACACTTGCCACCCCAAAATATTCAACAACACTCAGCAAAACATCTTATTATGTTGTTAAAGTTTATGTAAAAACAAGTTCATTTGAAGACGGCAAAGGTTTAAACATTGATTTTGATAGCTCAATTTCAAGAAAATGGACAAATGTTGATACAACAGATTCAAAATATGACAATCTCAGAGATGAAAATGGTTTTGTTTGCTATCAAATTTTAATTAGCACAAACACAAACTCAATCTCTTCATTCTCTGCTAAATTCTCTATCGGAACCGAAAAAGCTCCATGCGAAGGTTATGCAATTATCGCTGGTATCGAACTTGTTAAATTTGCAACTGAAAAATTATTTAATGAATATTCATTAAACTATGAAAATATTGACAAAACAAGCAACGACACAGTAATCAAATCATTCTTCGGTTCAACAGGAACAACTGTTGAAGGTTCTGAAACAGAAAAATTAGAAGATCCAGAAGAAGAAACAACATCATCAATTTGGGCAACATTCTTCTATGTATTCTCATCACTCCTTCTTGGTATCGTTATTATCATTGCACTTGTTGCAATTATCATCAAAAAACACCCTATCAAGGTTGTTAAACAAGAACAAAATGATCACGATAGATCTTCAACTTTTGTAACAGAAACTCCAAAGGTTAGAAAAACAAAGAAGAAAAATGAAGATGAATCAACAGAATCTATTGATGAAATCAAAAAAGATGATGGATTTGTTTAATAAATAACAAAAAAAGAGAGCAAATTGCTCTCTTTTTTATTGAAGAATATATCATTAAAATTTTGAAAATCGTTCTCAGCTCGTCAAAACAAAAAGCATCTACTTATATGTAGATGCTTTTTTATTAAATTTTCTTAATATAACAGGTTTTTCTTCTAATAAGTTCTCTTTCAAACATTTCTAATGATGTAATAGCACCTGTATTTGTTTCAAGTTGAACACCTGTGTCAGCATACTTAATTGTTTTAATGTTGCTGATTCTATCAAACAACTTCTTAATAATAAATGCAGTTACTCCAAGTTTTTGATATTCTTTTTTAACAGCAATAATACCAAGTTCAACAGCTTTTGGTCTCTTTATTGCTGAGAGCCACTTTATCCAACCAAATGGCATTGCTCTACCTTTTGTCTTTTGCATAGCATCTGCAAGTGATGGCCAAGTTAAACCAAAACCAATCAATTTTTCTTGTTTGTCAAAAACCAAACAAATATATCTTTCATCTAAAATCAATTTAAACATAGAAATAATTTGTTTTCTGAGTTCTTCATTAAATGGAAATGTTCCATAAAGTTCTTCAAATGTTTCGTCTAATAAATCAAAAAACTCGTCGCCATGGTGTTTGATTACTGAATTTATTGATTTATAATGTTTTTCATGAAAACCATATCTTTTTTCAACAATTCCTGCAATTCTATCAACTCTTTCATCCATTTTTACAGGAAATTGAAATCTCCACTCAACCCATCTTGCATCTGGCTCAAAACCAAAACTTTCAATAAATTTTTGATAATATTCAAAGTTATAGCTTGTGATATATGAACCTTTTTTATCAAATCCATAAACCATTAAGCCTTCTCTTTCTAAATCATCATAACCAAGTGGTCCATGAATATATTCCATACCCATAGACTTTGCCCATTCAATTGCAGCTGAAAGCAAAGCATGAGCAATCTCTTCATTTTCAATGACATCAAATCTTGAAAATCTTGCATACTTAGAATTGTTTTTCTTATTATATCTATGCATAATAAGAGAAGCAATTCTTCCTACAACCTTACCATCTTGCTCTGCCAAAAAATATGCTTGGTCACATTCAGTAAAGTGTGCATTTTTTCTAGTTGTCATTTTATATTCATCAGATTCCATTGGTGGAATATAATTTGGATTATCTTTATAAAGATTAGTTGGAAACTTTACAAACTTTTTATAATCTTTTCTTGAATTAATTTTTCTAATAGTAAACATATCTTTCTCCCACCAATATTATATAACATTAAGTTTTATATAACAATTAAATAAGAAAATTTTTCATAATTTTTTATCATAGGTCAAAGTCAGTCAAATTATTTGCCAAAATAAATAATATTATTAATTTAATATTCATAAATATTAATATGAATAAGTTATTAAAAGCAATGTTTTGTGTCACCTTCTTTTCTGTTTCAACAAGAGCTTTAGGCTTTTTGCTAAAAATTTACCTTTCAAGAAAACTATCTAGTGAACTTCTTGGAAGTTATCAAGTTGCAATGAGTATTTTTGCAGTATTTATGACTCTTGTTTCAAGTGGAATCCCAGTAGTTTTATCAAGAAACACTTCTTTTTATCATGGAAAAAATAACCAAAGAGGTATCGGCTCTTTGGTTTCATCAGGTTTGATTTTAACAGGAATAATCTCATTAATTGTTTGCTTAGGTGTAATTTTTTGTCCTTCATTAATGGAAACTCTTTTCACATCAAAAGAATCTGCTGATATGATTTTAATCTTACTTCCTGCTCTTGTGTTTAGTTCAATCTATGAAGTTTTAAGAGGTGCTCTTTGGGGCAAACAACATTTTTTTGATATCAGCTTCACAGAATTTTTAGAACAAATCACAAGAATAATTATTTTAGTTTTATTATTTGAAACAACCTTTTTTAATATGTCTCTCACAAACAAAACCGCATTATCACTCAGCATTGCTTGTATAATTTCATCAATTCATGTTGCTATCATATATTTCAAAAAAGGTGGAACATTAGCAAATCCAAAATTTGAATTTAAAAATCTATTAAAAACCAGTTCACCAATCACTGCTGTTAGAACCATTTCTTCAATTGTTTCTTCAATAATTGCAGTGATTATCCCAATAAGATTAATGACTTTTGGTTACACATCATCTGAGGCTTTATCAATTTTTGGAATTATTATGGGTATGACTTTCCCACTTATTATGATTCCTTCAACTCTCATTAGTTCACTTGCCGTAACCATAATTCCATCAATAAGTGAACAATCAAACGATATCGATAATGGTGAACTTAAAAATACCAGCATATTGAAAAGCAAAATTAACTTCTCATTAAAAACAACTGTCTTATTTTCAACAATATTGCTTCCTTTATATCTTTCAGCCGGTATCCCTATTTGCAAATTCATTTTCAATAATGAACAAGCCGGAAAATATTTAATTTTTGCGGCCATTCTGATGATTCCTATGGGCATTTCACAAATAACATCAAGCATATTAAATGCCATTGGTCTTGAAATGAAATCTTTAAAAAACTATGCTGTGGCTTCAACACTTTTAATAATTTGTATCTATTTTCTGCCAAAGTATATTGGCGGATTTGCAATCATTGCTGGTTATTTATCTATGTCTATTTGTTCATCAATAATGAATATCATAATGCTAAAAAACCGAAAACTGATATCTTTTGAATTCTTAAAAACCGCTATCAAAATGATTTCTATCTCTATTTTTGCCGCAGCAATCGGATATTTCACATATAACATTTTATCAAATATAGAATTAATTGCACTGTTCATATCATCAGCCGCCACAATAATTTCAATGATTTCATTGGTTTATGTTTTCAATATCGCAAATATAAAAATGATTTTCTTCAAACCAAAAACATCGTCAACCAAATAAACTAAAATACATTTTCTATTGCAAAACTAAAATCTTCTGAATAATACTTTAAAAACTCAATCATTGATGAAAGTTCAGCAGAAGCTTCGGTATAATCATTTTCTTCAACATAAACAATTAACCTAGCAACACCAATTTCAATATCTTTTATACCCGAATGCCAAATTAAACTTTTTAAATATTTAATCTTTTTCGTCCAGTTTTCATTAATTTCATTGATTTCATAAATCAATTCATCTGTGTCAATTTTATCTTTGTTTTCATCAAGTTTCACTTGATATGCTTCAAGTGAATCAATCAAATCATCAAATGATTTATTTACAAAAATCCCTTCAATGATACATCCTGCAATAAGAGCAATTGAAATTGTTATCATAATTATCCATTTCTTTACCACTTGTCACCACCATTATAGTTAATTTGAAATGAATAGCACTTCTCTGTGTTTTTTGTCTGAATAAACACTTCTCCATTATTATCAATGGTCATAATCAAAACATCTTTTATGTTTTTTGTTTTAGCCTGGTCTAAACATTGATTAATTTCTTTGGCAGTAATTCCACTAATCTCAATATTCTCTTCCATAACCTTGCCGTCCATAATGATATTAATTGGCAATGTATTTTGACTGACTTTGACTTTTAAATCCTCCCTTGTAACTGGTTCAGTCTCTGCCTTTTTAATAACACACAATTTTCCATTTGTTTCAAGTATTGCATAAGCCACATCTGAAAAACTAAACACCGAACAGCCTCTCATAAGTTCAAGCAAATCATCAAGTGTCATATTTAGTCTTTTAAGTTCTTTATAATTTATTCCCTTGGGGCTCATAACAATTGCAGGTTTTCCAGTTAAAAAATATCTTGCTACCATAGTTTTTCTTGCAAGAACACAAATAAAAAAGTGTATCACCAAAAGCGATAATATTGGAATAAGCCCATGCCCCAACGGAACAGACACTTCTGACATTGGAATACAAGCAAGGTCAGCAATTATCAAAGTTATAACAAATTCAAATGGTTGCATTTCACCAAGTTGCCTTTTTCCCATAAGTCTAATAACAATTAAAACACATATATAAATAATAATTGATCGAAAAAGCATTATAGCCATACATTAATTATTGATAATTTGCAAAAAAAAATACATACGGTTTGTATGTATTTTTTATATTAATTATTTTTACGATGCTCTTCTAACTGTATATTTCATAGTTGCTTGTCTGCCCATATATTCAACAGTTGCAGATGCAGTTGTGTTGTCTGGATGAGGTTTTGATAAATCAAGACTAGTTGTAATCATTGAATGAGCAACTCTTACATAAACATTTCTATATTGTGAACCTGCACCTTCTGTTGCATATTGTGCATAAGTTGCTTTAACATAAATATCAGGGTTTCTTTTTTCATAAGTTTCACCAACAATAAAGTCAACAAAATTATTTCCTGATAATAAGTTATAAACAACATTTTGTCCAACTGCTTGAACAGATTGATCAGTTTTTAATTCAACATTATATTCAAAAGTTTTTGTTTTTTGTTTATATACAATTTTAGTATCTTCAATTGTAAAAAGCTCTTCATAACTCAAATACATTTTTCCAGAATCAGAATATTTTACAGTTGCAGAATATGTTTTATCTTTAAGCTTAATGTTAATTTCGCTTCCTGTGATAGTATATGTATAGTTTTTATCATAAAAACCATCATTCATAAACCAAACCAAATTTTTATTGTCTGGTCCTAATTTTCTCTCATAATACTTAACAACACCAGCTGAATCAAGATAAATCATTTCTTTTGTATCTTCTGTTGTATAACTGCCTTGTGCAGAAACTGCATTATTTGGTGTGTCATATTTCTTTTCTTCATAGCTGCTTAAAAAATAAGCACCTTTTCTAATAACATCATATTCAACTTCAATTGTTTCTGATTTGTATGTAATATCCATTTTTCCGTGTGTTTCAACAGAAGTTGAGAAATATTCAACATCAACAGACTTTGAAGTTAAATCAATCATTTTGATATTGCCATTTTTATATGTAACTTTAAGCTTGGCATCCTCAAAATCAATTTCGTCACCAACCATATAAACTGTTTGAATTCTTCCAACAAGTTCAACGGTATCTATATTTTTTGATCTAAAAATCAAATATCCTAAATATCCAATGCCACAAGAACAAAGAATAATCATAAATATTACCAATAATTTCTTCATTCGTGTCCTCCTTAAATTAATAACACATGGTTATTAATTAAAAACATTATACCATATATAGTCAATCATTTCAAGCCTATTTTAAAACATTTTTAAGTGCCTGACCAGTATATGATTCTTTGCATTTTGCAATATCTTCTGGCGAACCAGTTGCAACAACAGTTCCGCCATTGTCACCACCTTCTGGTCCCATATCAATAATATGATCTGCAACTTTAATAAGATCTAAATTATGTTCAATAACAACAACTGAGTTTCCTGTTGAAACAAGTCTTTGCAAAATTGAAACAAGTTTTTGAACATCATAAGTATGAAGTCCAGTTGTTGGTTCGTCCAAAATATAAATAGTCTTTCCTGTTGATCTTTTTGAAAGTTCAGTAGCAAGTTTAACTCTTTGTGCCTCACCACCAGAAAGTGTGGTTGCTGGTTGACCAAGAGTGATATATCCCAAGCCCACATCATAAAGTGTTTGAAGTTTGTTTCTAATTGATGGAATATTATAGAAAAATTCAACTGCATCTTCAACTGTCATATTAAGAACATCGTTGATATTTTTGCCCTTATATGTAACCTCAAGTGTGTTTTTGTTATATCTCTTTCCACCACACTCATCGCAAGTTACATAAACATCTGGCAAGAAATGCATTTCAATTTTTAAAAGACCATCACCACCACAACACTCACATCTTCCACCTTTAACATTAAAACTAAATCTACCTGCAGAATAACCCTTTGCCTTTGCTTCTGGAATTGCAGCAAACAATTCTCTTATTGCAGAAAATACTCCAGTGTATGTTACAGGATTACTTCTAGGTGTTCTTCCAATAGGACTTTGATCAATAACAACCACTTTGTCAATATTTTCAATACCCTTAATTTGTCGATATGCACCTTCTGGAAAATGTGAACCATTAATTTTGTTTGCAAGTGCTGGATACAAAATTTCATTAATCAAACTAGACTTTCCACTTCCAGAAACACCTGTCACAGCAACAAACCTTGAAAGCGGAATTTTAACAGAAATATTTTTCAAATTATTCTGCTTAGCTCCGATAATTTCAAGTACTTTGTCTGACATAGGTCTTCTATTTTCAGGCACTTCAATCTTTCTTCTTCCCGATAAATAAGCACCTGTAAGAGAATTCTCTGCCGCTTCAATTTCAGGTATAGTTCCTGCTGCAACAATTCTTCCACCATGAATACCAGCCATAGGTCCAACATCAATAACATAATCAGCTGCCCTAATAGTGTCTTCATCGTGTTCAACAACCACAACACTGTTACCTAAATCTCTTAAATGTTTAAGTGTTTCAATAAGTTTGTTTGTATCTCTTGGGTGCAAACCAATGCTTGGTTCATCTAAAATATAAAGCACACCCATTAAACCGCTTCCAATTTGTGTTGCAAGTCTAATTCTTTGAGCTTCTCCACCAGAAAGTGTATATGCTGTTCTTGAAAGTGTTAAATAATCAAGACCAACATCAACCAAAAACTTAAGTCTAACATTAATTTCTTTAAATATGCTTTGAGAAATAATTCTCTCTTTTTCGGTTAATTTCAAATTCAAAATCCAATTTTGAATACCGGTAACATTATAATCGGTAACATCAATAATTGACTTACCATTAATTTTAACAGATAATGCTTGTTTGTTAAGTCTTTTTCCACCGCAAACCATACATTTTCTTGAAATCATATACTTTTCAATTTCATTTCTAACAAAATCACTTGTTGCATTGTCATGTCTTCTATATAAATTTGGAATAATACCCTCAAATTTTCCATTAAATGAACCAAAAGAACTGTTAATTTGAAGTTTTTCTCCATTAGTTCCATAAAACAAAACATCTAAAACTTCTCTTGGCAAATCTTTAAGTGGAGTCATCATTGAACATCCAAATTTATCCAATATTGCCTTAAAATAAAGGTTTCCAAAACCATAATCTCCCCAACCAAAGGTTGAAATTGCACCTTCAGAAAGTGATAAATTTTTGTCTTTTATAAGCAACTCTTCTTCAATTGTCATTTTAGAACCAATACCAGCACACTCAGCACAGGCACCAATTGGAGTGTTAAAACTGAATAATCTTGAAGAAATTTCATCAAATGCAAATCCACAGTCAGGACAGCTATGCTTTGTTGAATAAAGAGTTTCAACCCCATTAGCATCAACAATAACAATTCCACCTGCAAGTTTTAAAGCTGTTTCCAAACTTTCAGCAAGTCTAATGGCAATATTATCAGTTCTAACAATTCTATCAATAACAACAGAAATGTCGTGTTTCTTGTTTTTTTCTAAAACAATTTCTTCATCTAAACTATAAATTATGCCATCAACCTTAACTCTAACATAACCCTTCTTTCTAAACTCTTCAAAAAGTTCTCTATATTCACCTTTTTTGCCTCTAATAACAGGTGCAATAACCATAAGTTTTGTGCCATTTTCAGCGGTCATAACCATCTTAACAATTTGGTCAACAGCAAGTGTATGAATTGGCTTTTTACAATTAATACAGTGTGGCACACCAATATTAGCAAACAAAAGTCTAAAATAGTCATAAATTTCAGTTACTGTTCCAACTGTTGATCTTGGGTTTGCAGATGTTGTTTTTTGATCAATTGCAATTGCTGGAGAAAGCCCCTCAATTTGATCAACATCTGGTTTTTTCATTTGACCTAAAAACTGTCTGGCATAAGAAGAAAGCGATTCCATATATCGCCTTTGTCCTTCTGCAAAAAGTGTATCAAATGCAAGACTAGACTTTCCACTTCCAGATAGCCCAGTAAGAACAACCAATTTGTTTCTTGGAATATCAACTGATATATTTTTTAAGTTATTTTCTCTTGCACCAATTATTCTAATAAAATTATTCATTGTTTCTCCTAATTAACAGAACTCACCATTATATAGGTATTATATGTGGCATAATACCCAATTTTATTTAACTTTATGTGACTTTCTGGTTCTTTCATAAACCTTTTCTCTAACCTTTTCAATCTTCTTTTTTGAGATTATTTTCTTGCCATCTCTCACATTTTTTAACTCTTCAATCTTATCTCTAAGTTCAATCGCTTTTTCAAAATCAAGAGATTTAACAGCAACATTCATCATTGCAGTAAGGCTTTCAATCTGTCTGTTGATTTCTTCCGGTTTAAGGTCTTTTGTTTCAGATTCTTTTGTTGTTATTTTGAGCGAATTGACAATATCTTTAATAATTGTTTTTGGAGTGATTCCATGTTCTTTGTTATAAGCCATTTGAATCTCTCTTCTTCTGTTTGTTTCATCCATTGCCTTTTTCAAACTATCCGTCATCACATCAGCATACATAACAACTTTGCCTTCTGCATTTCTTGCAGCTCTTCCAATGGTTTGAATAAGTGCACCGGTTGATCTCAAAAAGCCTTCTTTGTCAGCATCTAAAATCGCAACCAATTTTACCTCTGGAAGGTCGAGACCTTCTCTAAGAAGGTTAATTCCAACCAAAACATCACTTTCGCCGCTCCTAAGCTCATTTATGACGGTTATTCTATCCATCGCTTTAATTTCTGAGTGCAAATATGTTGTTTTAATTCCCACTTCAGATAAATACTTAGAAAGTTCTTCTGCCATTCTCTTAGTAAGTGTGGTCACAAGACACCTTCCACCACTAGCAATGGTTTGATTCAATTCTCCAATAAGGTCATCTACCTGATTTTTAACAGGTTTAACCACAACAACTGGATCAACAAGACCTGTTGGTCTAATAATCTGTTCTGCAATATTGTCTTGTCTTTCCATTTCATAAGGACCTGGTGTTGCTGAAACACACACAAGTTGATGAAACTTACTTTCAAATTCATCAAATTTAAGTGGTCTGTTATCATAAGCAGATTTAAGTCTAAATCCATACTCAACAAGAGCATCTTTTCTTGCTCTATCACCATTATACATTGCCCTAACTTGTGGAATTGTCATATGGCTTTCATCAATCAAAAGCAAAAAATCATCTGGGAAATAATCCATAAGAGTATATGGTGTTTCGCCTGGCTGTCTTCCATCAAAATACCTTGAATAGTTTTCAATACCACTGCAATAACCAATTTCTCTCATCATCTCAATATCATAACTGGTTCTTTGTTTAAGCCTCTCTGCTTCTAAAATCTTTCCTTTAGCTTGAAGTTCTGCAACTTCTGCTTCCATATCTTTTTGAATATTTGCAAGACAGTTTTCTAGCTTATCACTTCCCACCACATAGTGAGATGCTGGATATATTGCAATATGTTCTAATGTTGCAGTAACTCTGCCTGTAATTGCTTCAATTTCGCAAATTCTATCAATTTCATCACCAAAGAACTCAACTCTGATAGAAGTTTCACTATTGTTTGCAGGAAATATATCTAATATATCTCCGTTAACTCTAAATGTTCCCCTGGCAAAATCAATATCGTTTCTTTTGTATTGGTTATCAATGAGTCGCATAATAACATCATCTCTTGAAACCATCATACCAGGTCGAAGAGATATCGCCATCTTGTGATATTCACTTGGCTCACCAAGACCATAAATACAAGAAACCGAAGCCACAATAATAACATCTCTTCTTTCAAAAAGTGAACAAGTTGCAGAGTGTCTAAGTTTATCAATTTCATCATTAATTGAAAGTTCTTTTTCAATATAGGTATCCGAACTTGCAATATATGCTTCTGGCTGATAATAATCATAATATGAAACAAAATAGTTTACTGAGTTGTTTGGAAAAAATTCTCTAAACTCATTACAAAGTTGGGCTGCAAGTGTTTTGTTATGAGCAATAACAAGAGTTGGTCTTTGAACCCTTTCAATAATATTTGCCATAGTAAAAGTCTTACCGCTTCCGGTAACACCAAGTAATATCTGTGTTCTAAGCCCATCATCTAAACCTTGAACCAAACTATCAATAGCCTGTGGCTGGTCGCCAGTTGGTTTATACTTAGAAACTATCTCAAATTTCTTTTCATTTGCAGTCATACACATTAATTATAACCAAATTTAAAAACTTTTACAATTCAATTAAGCCCTATTTTTCTTTATTCAAAAATATTATGTTACACCATAAGTTACAGTGTAAATATTTTTTTATTTTTGTAACATATTACAAATAGTTATATTTATTGACTTTACAACGGTTTTATTTTTGTGTTATAACACAACTGCAAATTCATTTAAGGGAGAATTTATTATGACAGAGAAAGAAAACTTAACAAAAAACTATATCTACGAAGCATTTTTGCAATTATTAGAAAAGAAACATTATGATTCAATTTCTGTTTGTGAAATTTGTCAAAAAGCCGGTGTTTCAAGAATGTCTTTTTACAGAAATTTTGAATCAAAAGAAGACTTAACCTTTAAAGGTATTAAACATATTATGAAGAATATAGAAGATATTCTTAAAAATTTAGAAGTTATAAACAAATTTACAATTATTCAAGAATTTTTCCAAGCTGCAAAAAAATATAAAAATGCAATCATTTCCCTTCAAGGTTCTCAGATTGAAAAGACCTTAGGTGATATCGTTACTCAAGAACTCACCCAAAACAATAATATTGACTATTTTAACAAAACATCAAAGTATATACCAATATTATATTTTTCTGCAATAACAACAGTTATGTTTTATTGGCTCAAACAAGGAGCTGAAGAATCTCCTGAAGATATGGCAAGAATGTTGTCTGCAACATTAAATATTGAATCATCAACAATAAAAAATAAATTAGAAGAAACTGAAAACAAATAATATTGTTGACAAAATCAAAAACTCACTGTATAATAACTTTATTCAATTGTGATGAAAAAGAATAGTAACTATTAAGGTCACTTTAAAGAGAGTTTCGGCAGCTGAAAAGAAACAAGTGGACGAATAGCGAAGGCACTTTGGAGCAATTTCTTAAAAAAGTGAGTATTTGAAAATTCAAATACTAATAAGGGTGGAACCACGGGTCTAATCTCTCGCCCCTTAGCAAACTGAATAAATATTATTCTTTTTGCTATCGGAAACGAATGAGATTAGGCTTTTTCTTTTGTTTAAGCTATAAACAAAAAATAAATCAAACTAGGAGAAAAAAATTATGGAAAATTTAACAATGGACAAACTTGTAAGCCACTGCAAACAAACAGGTATTGTTTACCCTGGTTCAGACATTTATGATGGCTTAGCAAACACATGGGACTACGGTCCAGTTGGTGTTGAACTCAAAAACAACATCAAAAGAGTATGGTGGAAAAGATTCGTGCAAGAAGCAGACAACAGTTATGGTGTTGATGCTGCAATCTTAATGAATCCAAGAGTTTGGGAGGCTTCTGGCCATGTTGCATCATTCACCGACCCAAAAATGGATTGCAAATCTTGTAAAGCAAGAATGAGAGCTGACAACCTTATTGACACATACTCAAAAGGCACAGTTAACCCTGATGCAATGACAAACGAACAAATGGAAGAATATATCAATGAACACCATGTTAACTGCCCTGTTTGCGGCAATTTTAACTGGACACCAATCAGACAATTCCATCTTATGTTCCAAACATCAAGAGACATCACTGGTGATTCAAACGATGTTATCTATTTGAGACCAGAAACCGCTCAAGGTGAATTCGTTAACTTTATGAATATTCAAAGAACAACAAGAGCAAAAGTTCCTTTCGGAATCGGTCAAATTGGAAAGGCATTTAGAAACGAAATCACCCCAGGAAACTTCACATTTAGAACAATTGAATTTGAACAAATGGAACATCAACTTTTCTGTAAAAATGAAGAACAAGGTTTCAAATTCTATGCAGATTACAAAAAAGATGCTTATGATTTCCTCATTGAACTTGGTTTCAATAAAGACAATTTAAATTACAAAGACCACGAAAAACTTGCACACTATGCAAAAGCTGCTTGTGATATCATCTTCAAATACCCATTTGGTTGGAACGAACTTAACGGTATTCACTACAGAACAGACTATGACCTTTCAAGACATCAAGAATATTCTGGCAAAAATATGACTTATATTGACCCAGTAACAAACGAAAAATATATTCCTCATGTTGTTGAATATTCAATCGGTGCTGACAGACTCACCCTTGCTGTTCTTTGCGAATTCTATGATGAAGAAACACTTGAAGGTGGCGACACAAGAATTGTTTATAGATTCCACCCTGCTATTGCACCTTACAAAGTTGCAGTGCTTCCACTTCAAAAGAATTTAAGCGAAAAAGCAAGAGAAATCTACAAAAAACTTTCTAAACACTTTATGTGCACATATGATGAAGCTGGTTCAATTGGAAAAAGATATCGTCGTCAAGATCAAATCGGAACTCCATATTCAGTTACAATTGACTTTGACACAATGGAAAACGATACTGTTACCATTCGTGATAGAGATACAATGGAACAAAGAAGAGTTACAATTGATGAACTTATCAGCTTTGTTAATGAAAAAATTATGTTTTAATTTATAAAAATATAATAAGAAAACCACCAACAATTGTTGGTGGTTTTTTGTTGTAAATATTGATTTTATCAAGTGTTATGTAAAACATAATACTAGATTTTAATTAATTCATTATAAGTTTTAAGTTCGTTTTGATAAGCTTGTTTTGTTAAACTTGCTGTTGGCGAATCTGTAATCTCATCAATCAAATATAATGCCCTTCTATAAGCAACTTTTGTGTTTTGACAAATAATTTGTTCAACTAATCCATTTGCAGCAACATTATCAATATCCTCAATTCTCTTATTAAGTTCAAGAGTCATTGCAGAACACAAAATATTAATATGTTCAACTTTTTCAGATTCTTTTAAAGATTCATCATTATAAACCAAATCAACATAAGTTGAAATTGCTGTATTATAGATATCACCTTTTGAAAGTTGATTTTTTACAAATGTTTTTACCGTTGAAGCAAGTTTGTTAGAATCAAAACCCAAATTATACATACAAATAACTTTTTGATTCACAAAATATGAATTAACATTGCAAGAATATGCAACAATTGCTTTGTTTGTTATATGATTAGCTGACGATTCATCTAACATCTTACAAAAATCATTGTAGCGGTCATCAGCCATCATCAAGTTTATGTAATAAAGCTCTTTTTCATAATTTTCAACTTCGCTTTCAAATACAATCAAATTATACAAATCTGCAAGGTCATTAGATTTATCATAAATTCTAACATAACAAGCTTCTTCTGCCCTCTTAAATCCAATCAAAGAGAATATTTTTGAGTCAATTTTAGGACTAAAAACAAAGAAAACAGAAATTAAATAGAAAAACACAAACACAAACAATAAAAGTGATTTAGCAAAGATTTTACCCGCATTTTTCCACACTTGTTTCGACATAAAACTAGCTTTTGAGTTTTGTTTCATTAAACCTTCTCTCCTTTTTCAATTTTTGAAAGTTGGTCAACTCTTCTAATATGTCTATCGCCTTCAAATTCTGTTGAAACAAACACTGAAATCATTCTCTTCATTTTTCTTCTGCAAAGTTTAATTTCAAAAATTCCATCTGAATAACCTGCACCAAACACAATTGCATTTGCATTTTCATGTCTTCTTGAAAAATATGCTTCTGCTTCAGAATTTGCAAGAACCGCTCTAATACCCTTAAATTTATTAGCAACCATATTCATACCAATTCCAGTTCCACACAAAAGAATCATTCCATCAGCCTTTTGCTTTTTATAAAGATCATATCCACGACTTGCAAGAACCGGATAATCATTTGCAGTTCCATCATCATCATAAACCACATATTCTAAGCCATTTTCAGCAAGAACTTCTTTAATTGCAGCAATATATTTTTGGTCAACCCTATGGTCATAAGCAATAACAAATTTATTAAACATAGTCTTCTCCTTATACACATTAAGTGTATAATTTTTTCAAAACTAAGTCAAACAATCAAATTATAGTTTTTCAACAAAAAAAAGAAGTATTTCTACTTCTTTTCATTTTTGGAGTAATTTAATTGTTGTTTTAAATCAACTATCTCTCGTTTTAGTGCCGCCATATCCTTTTCTTGAATAGCAATAACTCGCTCTTTTTCAGCAATTATATCATCAACAAAATCAAACACATCATCACCAAACGAAGACCTTATATTAAATCTATCAAATGTCATATAAATTGCTCCTATCACTATTTTGTGACAAATTTCAGCAATTTATTCAAAATTTATTGATTGTTGTTTTGTTCAGCAGTTGGAGTTTTAATATTAAAACCCTCTGGTGTAAGCAAGAAAATATTATTGTCAACATGTCTAATATTTCCATTAAGAGCATAAATAGCACCGCTTGTGCAGTCTAAAAGTCTTTGTGAATCATCACTGTTCATATTATTAAGATTCAAAACAACAGATTCACCTTCTTTTAAGAAATTGATAACATATTGAACATCATCAAATCTAGTTGGGTATAAAAACTCAACATTCTTAGTTCCATAGCCACCAACATTAGAACTCATACCATAATTATTAATTGGTGAATCGTAAGTCCTTGAAGTGTTATATTGACTAGGATTATCAGCAAAAGATGTTGTTGTGCTTTGTGGCTTTTCTGAAACATCTTTTTGTTGTTTTAAAGAGTGTTTTTTTGCAAATCTATCAGCTTTTTCTTCTGCTTTTCTTCGCTTGTACTCTTGTTTTTGTCTTCTTCTATCAGCTTCTCGTTCATATTTTTCTTCTCTCTTTTTTTGTCTTTCAAGAGAATCGTCATAAACTTCTTCGTTTTCGAAGCCGACACCCTTCATAAGCCAATTCATAAATCCCATAGTTTATGCTCTCCTTAGTATCATAATCATAACATATTTTGTGCAAATTTCAAATTATTTTTATATTTTTTTGTCACTTTCTACAAATTATTAAAGATTTCTATTTTCAAAAACACCAAATTAACAACAAAATCACACAAAACTGATTGTTTTTTTGTTGAACCAAAAAAATTATTAATAAAATTTGAAAAATACATAATTGCCAAATTTAAATAACTATATGTAAATGATTTTAATTTTTCATCATCAATTTCATCTATTCTTTTTAACAACTCATCAAAATCAAACCTTAAAACCAATATATTTGAACATAACTTATTATCGGTTAACCCCTGTTTTAAATATTGCATCACATAGTTCATAACTGAATCTATTGTTTTATTTAATTTTTTAATCATAGAATCTAGAACAAAACAAGCTTTAACTTGATTCTTTTTTGCTTTTTTCAGTCTTTTGGTTTTAATTTCTAAAATTTCCGCAACATTAAACTTTTCTTTATTGAGTCTCAAAACCTCATTAGCAATAGATTCATCATTATACACGGTAACAATCAAATAGTCGTAATTATTTTTTTGATAAACAACTCCCGCACCACCTGCCGACTTAACTGAATCTTGCATATTTATTATTTCTTTCGGATTCTTAGATTTTTTTGCAACCAAAAAATAGTATTTAGTTTCAGCAAATTCACTATATGATTTTGATTTAAAATAAAATCCTAAAACAAACACCACAACAACAACTAAAATAATAAAAATTATCATCAAAAATTTCAAAGGTTTGTGTTTAAGATAAATTTTCCCTGTCACTAAATCTTGCAAATCGAAAAATCCGCCTTTATTATAAAACTATGCAACTCGCACAATAAAATTTATGCCAAAATCATCTTTTAAATGAGAAAATTTTCAAAATTTAAAAGTTATAAAGACGAGTTTTTAACATAAAAATTAAATAAGGAGAATCTATGAATCTAAAACCATTATTTGATCGTGTTGTATTAAAAAATTTAAACAAACAAAACAAAACCAAATCAGGAATTATTATTCCTGAATCTGTTGGAGATGAACCAATTTATGCAGAAGTTATCGCTGTTGGAAACGGCGAATGTTTTGATGGAAACAAATCAGAAATGGCTGTTTCTGTCGGAGATAAAGTTTTATACAACAAATACGGTGCAACCGAATTTAAGTGTGATGACGAAAATTTTGTAATACTTCGTCAAAGTGATATTTTGGGAGTATTTGAGGAGAAATAAAAATGGCAAAACAAATTAAAACTGGCGAAGAAGCAAGAAAATTATTGCATAATGGCATCAAAGCCGTTGCAGATGCAGTTAAAATCACAATTGGACCAAAAGGTCGAAATGTGGTTTTGGATAGAAAATATAGCACCCCACTCATCACAAATGATGGTGTTTCAATCGCAAAAGAAATAAATCTTGAAAACCCTTTTGAAAATATGGGAGCAAACTTAATTAAAGAGGTTTCAATCAAAACAAATGACTCAGCTGGTGATGGCACAACAACCGCCTGTATTTTAGCAAGTGAAATGGTTTCTGCTGGTCTTAAAAATATTTCAAATGGAGCCAATCCAATAATTTTAAGAAAAGGCATTGAAACTGCAATAAAAACCGTAGTTTCACATTTAAAATCAATTTCAAAACCAGTGTCTAGCGATTTAGAAATTTCACAAATTGCAAGTATTTCCGCTGGTAACAACGAAATTGGTGAACTAATTTCAAAAGCATTCAAACAAGTTGGAAAAGATGGTGTAATCACTATTGAAGAATCAAAAACCGCACAAACAAATTTAAAATTCACACAAGGGTTAGAAATTGACAGAGGCTATATTTCCCCTTACATGGTTCCACAAAATTCAACGGTAACCACATTAGAAAATCCATATATACTCATCACTGATAAAAAGATTTCAAACATTAATGACATTTTGCCAATTTTAGAAGAAATCATCAAGTCATCAAGACCACTTTTGATTATTGCCGAAGACATCGAGGGCGATGCCCTTTCAACTCTTGCAGTAAACTTGGTTAGAGGAAGTTTCTCATCGGTTGCAATCAAATCGCCTTCTTATGGTGACAAACAAAGAGATTTTCTTGAAGACATTGCTATTTTAACAGGTGGAAAATATATTTCAAAAGAATTGAATCACGATTTAAAAAATATCAGCATATCTGACCTTGGTGAAGCAAATCTAGTAAAAGTTTATAAAGACAAAACAATAATTATTGGCGGTCACCAAGACGAAGAATTGCTTATATCTGTCAAAGATAAATTAAGAAACTTAATTACCGAAGAACTTGATAACTTTGACAAAGTGAGATATGAAGACCGACTTGCAAGACTTTCTGACGGAATCGCTGTTATTGAAGTCGGTGCCGCAAGTGAACTTGAAATGAAGGAAAAGAAACTTAGAATCGAAGATGCACTTGCTGCAACAAAAGCCGCAACAAAAGAAGGCATTGTTGTTGGTGGCGGAACTGCCCTACTTTTATGCAAAGAGCCATTAGAAAATCTAATCAACAACCTTGATGGTGATGAAAAAGTTGGTGCGGAAATTGTTAAACACTCACTTGAAGCCCCACTCAGACAAATCGCCAAAAATGCTGCAGTTGATGATGGTGTGATAGTTAATGAAGTCAATTTAAACAAATCACAAAACATTGGATATGATGCTCTTTCAAACAGATTTGTAAATATGTTTGCCGCTGGAATTATTGACCCAACAAAAGTAACAAGGTCTGCAATTGAAAATGCAGGAAGTGTTGCAAGTTCAATTTTAACAACCGAAGTCATTGTTGCTGATACTGAAATTTTAAAACAATAAAAAATACCACCAAATGGTGGTATTTTTATTCTTTTGTTATATTTTGAATTGATAAAAATCTTTTTTCAAAAGTTGGTTTATAATTCACATTATCAATAGTTTTATTTTTAGTTTGTGCTGCTGGATTTTTTATTGATGGAGTTCTCAAAAATCCAGACTCTAACAATTCAATTTTTGACCTTTGTTCAGCTCTTTGAATTTCAGTTATAGATGAAGCAGAATATTGTTTAACTTCTTCATCTGGTCTTTCTTCCATCAAATCTGCCATAATGTCTTTAAGTGATATATTAGGGTTAAGTGCCTCATTAAAGTCAAACACACTATCACTAGTTTGTGGAATATTTGAAACCACAGTCTTTTTAGATGGAGCTTCGTAAAAGATTTCATTTAATCTGTTAATTGCAACATCTTTTTCTTCAATCTTCTTTTCAACCTTCTTTCCAAGTCCAATATCAGCAACAATACTTTGATCTTCTTTTTTTGGTCTGCCAGGCTTTCTCATAACACTAGCACCAATTTTTTGATTAAATTGTTCTTTAAGCTTGTCAAATCGTGATTTCGCATCACCAGCCACTGGTTCTGCAACTTTTTTATTAGAAATAAATGCCCTATCTTCATTTGAAATTGAAGCTGATGATTCGATTTTATTGCAAATCGCATAAAGATCATTTGCAAACAATGTGTAGTTGTCTTTATATGTAAGCAAATCTGATTTTATTTCAGCATTATAAATTTTTGAGCATCTTTCTTCATATTGTGCTTTATAATCTTCAATACAGCTACAAAGTTTTAAAATATCATCAATCATTGTTGATTTTAAATATTTTAATTTTCTTTCAAACAATACAAGAGCTCTTGCAGAAGCTTTTTCTCTTTCTTTATATTCTGCAATAATTTTTTTATCTCTTTGAGAAGCTTTTTCAAGTTTAGAAAGTTTATCATTTGTTTCAACTGCTGAAATTTCATTTTTGGTAAGTTCTTCAATGCTTATTGATTGACCTTTTTTAACCATTTTTTCTCACCCTCTTTTTTCTAGTAAGTTTAATTGAAATCAAAACATAAAGAAGGATACCAAAACCAATCATCAAAATACTCAAAACTCTTGAAATTTGCAAACCATTCCACATTAAAATAAATTGTGGATCACGAAGAGGTTCTAAAATTGTTCTAATAAGTCCATAATAAACAAAATAAAGTGCTGTTGTATAACCACTTCCAACTGATTCAAAATAAACATTTGAAAGCATAAAGAATCCAATTATATTAAACACAAATTCATAGAAAAATAATGCCATATAATGTGCACCGTTAACTTCTACTGCAATTGGGAAAAATGTAAAAAATTTATATGTGATTTCATGACCATAAACTTCTTGATTGAAAAAGTTTCCCCATCTACCAATTGCTTGTGCCAAAATTAAAACAACTGCAAGAACATCAAAATACTTAAAGATATCTTTATCTCTTTTAAGCAAACAGAACAACAAAAGTCCAAGAGAACCACAAACAATAGCACCAATAATGCTAAGCCCACCTGTTCTAAAGTTGAAAAAATCTGCAAAAGTTAAACTTTCGTCAAACAAAACAGAAAATAATCTTGCACCCAAAATTCCAGTAGGAACAACTGCAATCGCAATATTAAGCGGCATATCTGTTCCATAACCTTTTTTATTTGAGTAAAGTGTTGCAACTAAAATAGCAACAAATATGGCTGCACAAATAATCAAACCATACCAATAAATATCATAACCATTAATGCTAAATGCAATTCTATTAATATTCATAAATTCCATCATACACTTATTATATTAATAAAAAAATATAATGTCAAGAAACTAAAAAATCCTATGAGAAATTCATAGGATTTTTTTTATATTTAAAATGAAGTTTATTTTCCTGGTTGTGGTCCTGTTGGTTTATTTTCCCCTGTTGAAGGAGTTGTTGGAGTAATTCCAAGACCATCCATAACAATTGCCATAGCAACATTAATATCTGTTTGAGGTTGTCCTGTTAACATTTCAGCAATATCAAACACAAGGTTTGCAGCTTCAACTGTTGCAGTATTAAGATCTTTTTCAAGATCTTGAATAATTGTTTTAACTGCTGCAAGTTTTTCAGCTGGGGTTCCAGCAGCAACCATACCATTATATTCAGCAATAAGTTCATCAAGACCTTTGCTATAAGTATCAAGATCTGCCATAGCATCTTTAAATTGTTTAGCAATTGCTTCAAGTTGTGCATCTGTATAGCTTCCTGATGTCATACCAAACAATGTTTCGATTTTAGCTTTTAAATCATTAATACCTTTATCAAGATTATCAATTTGAATTTGCATACCATCAATGCTGTTTGCAACCGCAGAAATTACAGCGGCATCATTTGCAGCAACAGTTTTAAGAGGTGTTGCTTCATATTTGCCTTCAAACACATCAACCAAACTAGCAAAATCTGATTTATCTTTTGCAGTAAAGTTTCCATCAGCAATGAAATCTCTAAGAGCTTCTTCCATTGTCATATAGTCTTTTCTATATTGTTCTAAAAGAGCTTTTCCTTCAGCTGAACTTGACATTGTTAAAAGTGAATCAGCAATTGTTGAATAAACAACTTTTGCATCACTTGCAAGAGCAGCAAATTGAGTTGTTGCATGAGTTTGTTCAAAAGCTTCAAGTTCAGCAACAAAATCATCTCTATCCTTTTGACTAAACACACCATCAGCAAGATAATCTTTTAAACTTGTTGAAAGTTTTGCATAATTAGAAATATACTCATCATGAGATTTTGTTGGATTAGTTGGATTTGTTGGTGTAGCATGAATAGATGCATATAAGTTGTTCATAAGTGATTTATAGTTATTTGAACCAACTTCTGCAAAACCAGCAAATTCAGAACTTGCATATTTTGTTTTCAATTCTTCTGCTTGAGCAATAAAATCATTTTTAGCTTGTTCATCAAGAGTTGATGGGTTTGTTGCATATTCTTGAAGTGTTGTTGAAAGTGCAATATAATCTGCTTTATATCCATTGTAAGCAGTTAAACTTGTTCCATTATCAAACAATCCATTAACCATTGTTTCATAATTTTGAGCAACAGCTGCACTTGCATCTTTATAAATTGTAGAAATATATTTGTCTTCATATTTATCAATTTCTTCAATAATTGCAGTTTTGTCATCAGCAGTAAGTCCATCTTGGTCAAAAATCTTTCCGTGAATAGATGAAGATAATGATTGACTATCTGTTAAGAAAGCTTTGATTTCTGCTGTATCTTCCATACTGAAAAGATATTCAGCCATAGCTTTAATTGTTTTAGCCTTTGCTTCACTTTCATCTTTAAAATCACCTGTTGCATATTGAGCAATAAATGCTTCAACTTCTGCAAGAACGGCTTTTTTATCTTCTTCTGAGAAACTTCCGTCGCTAAGTTTTGAATAAACTGATTCATCTAATTGAACAGCAGATGCAATATAAGCATCATAAGCTTCATTTCCAACAACTGTTGGTGTTTGTGTGGCAGGATTTCCTGAAAGAAGACTGAACACAAGTGCCATAACACCAGCACCAAGAGCAAGTCCGCCAACACCAGAAACAATTCCTGTTGTAATAGCAGTTGATTTTGATTTTTTATCAAGTTTTGTTGAAATTTCATCAACTTTACCTTCAACTCTTGAAACTGATTCAGAAAGACCAGAAACACCTGCTTCAAGTCTGCCTGTTGCAGAATAAATTTGGTCAAGTTTTCTACCAGTTGTTCTATCCATTGCTCTGATTAATCTTTCATTACCAGCAGCTGCTGCTGTGATAGCTGAAATAATTCTTGATTCTTGAGCAGTAAGAGCAGCCATAATTTGATCAATTGTTAAAGTTTTGTCTTTTGTAAGCTTTAAAACAAGTCTAACTTTTTCAAGTTCAGCTTCAACATCTCTGCCATGTCTTTGAGCTTCAGTTAAATTTCCACGAAGACCAGAAACTACTGAGTATTCTTTAACTGATTTTGCAACTACAACAGCATTTGATTCTCTTGTTTTTCCTCCAACTTCACGGAAAAGACTAACAATTCTCTTTTGTGTATCAGGTTCACTCATAATTGCTGTCAATTTATCAATATTTGCAGCTCCAAGAACAGATCTCAAATATTCTTGATAACCTTCTTCTGTTGGACTAACCTTTGTTTTTCCACCAGCAATATAGTTATTTTCTAACCTTCTGAAAAATCTGTCAAAATCTTCAGTGGTATCAATTCTGATTCCGCCAAAAAACTCAGTGTATGAATCATACACAGCAAGTACACCAGCAACCTTTGGGTCTTTTTTCGCAATCAATCTTTTAACTGAATCAGAACCCATAATAGATTTAATGATGTGATATTCTCTTATTCTTTTAATAACTTCATTTTGTTTCATAACAAACTCCCCTTGTTACTTAAATTTTACTAATGAATTTTAGCACAGCTAGATAACAAAATCAATAGTATTCATAAAATCACATAACTATTATATGTCATCATTTGTGCAAGTTTTACGATGATAATGAAAAATTTTTATCAATCGCAAGTAACCATACCTTCAATATGGTTAGTAATATAATACTACAAATAGCATAAAAAGTCAATACCCATTTAAAAAAAATAGTGATAAAAAAATAACTTTTCAAACAATTAGTCTGAAAAGTCATTTTCTTCAAAATCTTTGTTTATTACAGCCTTTGTTGCCCTTTTTATAACATCAAAAGCAAAACCCTTTCTTACAAGAGCCGCAAACAATTTTTGCATCGCCCCTTCTTTTGTCAAATCCTTAGATTTAACAAGTTTTTCAACCTGCTTTTTACATATCTCAAATTCCAAGTTTTCATCTGTATCACTGAAATTTTCCTGTATTATGTCAGATGATATACCTTTTTCTTTAAGCTTTAATTCAAGCATTCTTTTTGAATATTTTTTATTCTGCTCAATCACCTGTTTTGCATAAATTTCATCATCAATATAATGATATTCTTCTAGTTTTTTAATTGCTTTTTCAATGGCATTTTTTTTAAAACCCTTTTTTAACAACTTATTAAACAGTTCTCTTTTTGAGTGTGGTCTAACTGAAAGATAATCTGCAGATTTTTCAAAAGCTGATTTTACTTCACTTTCAAAAACTGCCTCTTTTAAAACACTCTCATTAATTTCTTTGCCAACTTTTAACTTAAAAATCAATGCTGTTTCTT
>JAZRNH010000032.1:0-3227 GCA_045648025.1 Clostridia bacterium | reverse complement strand
TGGATGTTGAAGTTGTTTCACACTTTTTAGATGTTTATCATGAATATCCAGATTTCACAATGAATATGTATTCGTTTAGATGCAAAGCAAACAGCAAAGATTTTAAAATGAATGTTCATCATGATTTTAAATGGCTTGATGCCAGTGAACTTAAAACTTTGGACTGGGCTGCTGCAGATGTTCCAATTGTTGAAAAGATTATTAAAGAATTATAATGAAAACCGCTTATCATTTAAGCGGTTTTTTGTATTTTTTTTAGATATAATTTACATTTGTATTTTAGAGTGTTATATTTAAATTAGAGGTGAGTTTATGAGCGATAAAAAACTAACAAATTATTTTGATGATAACAATGAACTTACATCGTTAGTTTGCAAACAATGTGGGTCTAATGATGTTGAATATGTTTCTGAAAGATATGTAAAATGCAAACAATGTGGAACAAAAATGATGATTCCAAAAAAGGCTACAATTAATGTGAATAACAATGAAATTCATATTCACGAAAGCAAGTCAAAAAAATCAAAAACTGATGATTTTGAAGTTGAAGACAAGGTTGTTGTTATAGAAAACGAAAAGTCTAATGAAGAAGACTTTTTTAGAAGATCTCTTGTTTATTTGTGTTCTTTGGATAGTGTTCCAACAGATATTCTTGAAAGTGAGTTTGAACCTGTTGAAAAACAAGATGCATTGTATCATCTTGTTGAAGCTGAATTTAATATGAATTATTCTGCTTCAAGTGGATATAACAGAGAAGAAGAATATTTGGCCGTTGATAAGGTTTTTGACAGAGATTTGGGAAGAACCATTGAAAAAGAAGTTATGAAAAAAAGAGTAGTAACTGATTGGCGACCATGGTCTTTTAATGAAACCGTAAATAGTTTAGTTGTCTTTGGAGATAATGATAGAATTGTAAGTGAAAGTTATGCAAAATTTGAAAATGCTGACACAACAGAAGGTGACTATTTTATTGATTATATTAGAGGTGATGGAAAAGATGGAGAGGAAAGCAGTAAATCATCTGTGGTTGCTGAACACAACTTTAAACAAGCTGCAAATAGTCAAATAAATGAACAATTAAAAAGAAGAGAAATACTTCTTGCGATGAATGCAAAAGGAAAAGTGCCTGGTGATGTTGTTAAAGATTTTAGACATAGTGGAAGTTTTTCAGTGAAAGATGTTACTAGTTATTCAGTTCAACAATATCATATGGATTATAAATATAAAAATGATAAGTATGAAACATTTGGCTTTTTGAACAGCAAAGATGTTCATCAATTTAAAAGACCAGATGATAGCAAAGAAAATGCGAAAAAATTTGAAGAAAAAGTTCAGCCTTTAAAAATTTTATCAATTGTTTCACTTATTTGTTTTATGATTTTTATTATTGCAACATTAAACGATGGTATGAATAAAGTTTTGCTTGGTGTTTTTATGGCGATATTAGTTATCTTATATGCACTTCCATATATTGTTACTAATATTCTTGAAAAGAGAACAAATAACAAAAACAAGTTAGAACTGATTGATAAGTTAAATGATTTTTTAAGCAAAAAAGGTATGAAACTTTTAACAACTGAAGAAAAAGAAACAATAGGAGGTAAACATGGCAAAAATAAATAAGATATTATTTGTAGTATGTATGATTATTGGTGTGATTTGCATGTTTATTCCTAACAATGATATTGATGATGATGAATATGTTTGCAATCACAACTTTTCAGAAATGTGGACACATAACGAAACTATGCACTGGCATCAATGTATGTATGCTGGTTGTGAAGCCGTTTCTGATAGTGCCACTCATAGTTTTTATATTCGAAAAGATTGGCTTGGTAATGATTATGAATATATTATAAATGGTTCAACATATAATCAATATATCTGCTCTTATTGTGGATATTCAAAACAGGTATTTGTTTCTAGTTCAAATGAGGGTGAAGATACAACTGATTATCCGGTTGACTCGATTTCTATATTAGAAACATCGATTGTAATTGATTTGCATACTGAATCTCCATTTAAATCATTAACCGCAACAATTTCTCCATCTTATGCTACAAATAAAACGATTACTTGGACAAGTTCAAACGAAGCAGTTGCAACAGTTGATTCAAATGGTAGTGTTGAGGCAAAATCTGTTGGAACGGCAACAATCACTGCAACTTCGCATAATGGCAAAACAGATACTTGTTTGGTTAATGTTGTTGATAGTGAACCTATTTATAATGTTACATATTACAACATTTCATATTTAGGTGTTGTGAACCACAATCCAACAAGTCGCACAGAAAATCAAAGAATTATTCTTTTAAATCCAATCAGACAAGGTTATGATTTTATGGGTTGGTATGAAGAGGATTCACACACAACACAAGTTTCAGAAATTGAAGCAGGAACAACAGAAGATGTTGTATTGTATGCAAAGTGGGAAAAAGTGTTTGAAACTCAAGGTGGAACAATCACAGGACTTACAACTTACGGAAAAAGCAAAAGTTCAATCACGGTTCCTTCAACAATTGATGACACAAGAATTATTCAAATCGGAAGACAAGCTTTTGATGGTTCTTCAGTTAATGTGCTTACAATTGAAGAGGGTGTGATTGCAATAAGAGAATCTGTATTTGCAAATTGTTCAAGTTTGCGAACTGTTCGTCTTCCAGAAAGTTTGACCAGTATTGGAAATAATGCTTTTGAAAACTGTGAAAATATTTCAGAAATTGTCATTAAAGATAGAGTTTTGACAATGGGCAACGATGTGTTTAAAGGTTGTTATAACTTGATTATTTATTCTGAATTTTCTGCTGAACCAGATACTTGGAATGATGGCTGGAATCCTAATGGTTGTTTGGTGTTCTGGTATAGTGAAACAAATCCAACAACTATTGGAAATTATTGGAAATATAATGGATATTCAAAAGAAATTTGGTAAAAATTTTAAAATCCGTTTTTTTGGACATTGAGTTTGTTATTATATAGTTGTAAAGAGAATAACAAACCCTCCAAAAATTCTCTTTGCAGGTGGTTTTTTAATTTTTCCACCAGTGTTTTTCCATTTTAAATACCTTTCTAAAATAGAAAAGGGACGGCAAATTGCCGTCTTTTTTCTTGCGGAAAATTTTAATTTGACAATGTTGTTGCTTTTTATTAATATAAAAGGGTAATTTTTATTTTGGAGAAGGTTATGATTGAACATGAAATTCAAACAGATTCAGAAGAACCTGTTT
>JAZRNH010000031.1:0-3255 GCA_045648025.1 Clostridia bacterium | reverse complement strand
ACAAAATAAAAAAAGTAGCTGTTTTACGGCTACTTTTTTGTTTGGCAAACAACCAAACAGGTTTCAAGGGTCCAGAGCAAAACAAAAGATTTGTGGTTACTGAAATTTTATATATTCAGCAACCTTTGTTGGCTCAAGCCTAATTTTGAGACCGGTCGTTGAAAACATCAATTCATCTTTTTTTGCATGGAGATAAATCATTGCAAATGGAGCATTTGGCATTGCAGGAAGTTGACAAATTCTGCCATCAAACTGCAATTGTTTAACTCTGTCGCCAACAACCAACACGGCTGTTTTGTGAGTGATTTGCTCCCACTCACTGCTAAAGTTAAAAACCAAATAATAGTTTGTGTTTCCACAAACTATTGGAGAGTATGTTTCGCAAAAGTCAAGTCTGTTTTTTTCTTCGCAAATATAAATTATGTTCTCCACTTTTTCTTTCCCCCTGATACAACCATAATAACACGGAAATTTCAAAAAAATCACAAAACCCTGTCAGCTTTTTTTAAATTTTTAAAATTTTATACTATATGATAATTGACAAAAAAAACACATTCCTATATAATGTTGGGGCTATGGAGAAAAAATTTATGAAATTAAGAAAACAAGACAAAGAAAAATTCTATCTTTTCACAGGAATTGAACAAACCCTTGTGAGCACAAATTGGTTAGATGCATATTATAACGGATATCCAATTTATGGTGAACCAGCACCAGACCCAAAATGTATGAAGGCTCTCAACTATTTGATTCGTGGTCTTGAAACAAAATATGATGTTAAACTTGTTGTTACTTCTAAAAAAAGAGAATTTGAATCAAATTGTGAATACTATTTAAAACTTTATGGTCTTGACTATCACAAGCCAATGTTTTTCACAAAATATGTATCTGGCCCAAGGGGAGAAAAAGTTGTTGACTTTTTGGAAAACCAAGGTGCTTCACCACTCACCTTTCACACTGCACCACTCTATGTGAGATTTATTAAAAACTTTAAAGATAATCCTGATTTTAAAAACTATGTAGTTGTTGATGGAAATGCTGCAAAACTTTCAAAATATATTCCAGCAGCACAAATTAAAAGAGTTAACAAAAAAACAGGTTTAACTCAATCAATGGCTGATGAAATTTTATTGCAAAACGGCATTGAACCATTTTTAATGAATATGATTTAAACAAAAAAAACACCTGAAAATTCAGGTGTTTTTATTTTTCAAATTTTATTATCTAACAATCATTGAATCAACCATTTCTGCTGGTTTGCTTAAATTCATAAGTTCAATAATGGTTGGAGCCACATTTGCAAGAGTTCCATCTTCCTTCAAAGAAACTTCTTTGTTCTTTTCTGAAACCAAAATAAATGGAACAGGATTTGTTGTGTGAGCTGTCATTGGCTCACCCTTTTCATTAAGCATTTCTTCAGCATTGCCGTGATCTGCAATAATGATACATTCTCCGCCGTTTTCAATGGTTGCCATTGCAATTTTATAAGCTGATTCATCACAACAAGAGATAGCTTCTTTTGCTGCTTCAATATCACCAGTATGACCAATCATATCAGGGTTTGAAAGATTAACAAGCAAGAAATCATATTCTTTGCTGTTGATTGCTTCAACAAGTGCATCAGTGATTTCAACTGCTCTCATTTTTGGGTGATTTGCAAAATTTTTGTCGTTATAGCTGTCAATAAGTTTTCTGTCTTCACCCTCATATTGTTTTTCAATGCCACCAGCGAAGAAAAATGTTACATGGGCATATTTTGTAGTTTCTGAAATATGGAATTGTTTGAGTCCTGCTTCAGACACAACATAAGAAAGGTTATCTTCAACAATTTTTGGTGGATAAATAGTATTTAAATGAGCAAGTTCTTTTGCATATTCTTGCATTGGTGTAAAGAGCAAGTTTTCAAACTTTTTAGCAGCAAACTCTGCAAAGTCTGGATCTGTTAAAGCAAAAGACATTTCTCTTGCTCTGTCACTTCTATAATTGAAGAAGATTACAGAATCATTATCTTTGATTGTTCCATTTTCATCAATAAGTTTTGGTTCAACAAATTCATCAGTAACACCAGCAGCATAACTTGCAGAAATTGCTTCAACTGCAGAATCAAACTTTTCACCTTCGCCATTAACAATAAGGTCATAGGCTTTTTTAACTCTGTCATATCTCTTTTCTCTGTCCATAAAATAGACTCTTCCAGTGATTGTTGCAATTTTTGCAGCAGTTCCTTTGATTTCATTTTCAATTTCTTCAATGAAACCTTTGCCACTGTCAACTGCAGTATCTCTTCCGTCGGTGATAACATGAATATAAATGTTTTTGATATTATAATTTTTTGCAACATTTAAAATTGCATACATATGAGTAAGTTTTGAGTGAACACCACCATCTGAGCAAAGACCCATCAAGTGAAGGCTTGAACCGTTTTGTTCGGCATGTTTCATTGCTCTAACAAGTGATTCATTTTTTTCAAAGTTTCCATTTTTAATTTCGTTGTCAATGTGAAGCAAGTCTTGTTCGATGATTCTTCCTGCACCAATTGTAAGGTGACCAACTTCACTGTTTCCCATTTGACCTTCAGGAAGTCCCACAGCATTGCCCGAAGCCAAAATGCTTGTTGATGGATATTCCTTCATAAGTTTGTCTAAGTAAGGTGTTCCTGCAAGTTTAATTGCATTGCCTTCTGTTTTATCGTTTAAACCAAATCCGTCTAAAATGCAAAGTGTAACCATTAATTTCTCCTAAAATTTTAATTATTTTTAATTTTTTTTATATTTTTTCACATATTTAACTGTTATTTTTGCAGTTTTTTATAACACAAACAAAGTTCTAACTCTAAGTCTGTTTTTATCCATCTTAAAGCCTTGCATAGAACCGTCATTTGAAATCTTGATAGAGATTCCATAATTTGAAAGTGTTTTTGCAGCGGCAAGTCTTCCACCGCCAGAGCTTCCAGCTTCAATTTTAATAATTGCACCAACCGCAAGAACAGTACCATCATAATCAATAACTGTTGCTCCGTCAATTGCAAGAAGCTCTTGTCTAAACTTTCTGTCAAGCTCTTGGAACTTTCTTCCACCGATAAGCTTGATGAGTGTTGCTGTTTTTGAGTTTTTGTCTTCCATCAAAAACTTTTCATAACTTTGAATTTCGTGAGCATTGTCATCAAGACCAGCAAAAAAGCTTTGGTCAATTTTGTATTGTTGAATATAATCATAGCCTTCTTTTGTGTGAACATCGGCTTCGTCAATATGTTTT
>JAZRNH010000030.1:0-3666 GCA_045648025.1 Clostridia bacterium | reverse complement strand
CCTTTTTTTCTCTAAGTTTAATTTCGTCCATAATTTCACCTTTTTAATCTGTTGATATTATATGAAAAATAAAATATTTTGTAAATAATTTCTCACAAACTAATAATCTAAACACGAAAAAAGAAGACCTTCCGGTCTTCTTTTTTAACTCTATAAATTATTAAAATATTATGCAAAAATCAATTCATTATGAATTATTTCCAAACTTTTGAACCTTTGAAAATATTTTTTCATTAGTAAGAGATTTATATCTTGCAAGATTATATGCAAATGGCATATTTAAAATTTGTATCATATCTTTTGAATAATTACCTTTTGACAAGAAATTTTTCTCACAGTAAGAAAGTTCTTCAATGCCATCACAAACCAAACATTGCAAAACAAAATTATAAAGTGAAAAGTAAGAACTATTTTTTGAATTATATTTTTCAAGATGTAAGAAAACCTTATCAATAACAGACAAGTGCATCACATTATTTCTAACCTTTTCAAATATTGCTTTTTCATCATTCAAACAAATAAAATGCTCTCTTAAATATGTTATAAATGGCTCATTATGTTTTCCATAAAGTTTGTTTTCAAACAATGCCCTTTGAGTGATTGAATTGTTATATTCAATTTTATTTTTTTGCGATGCAGGTGCTGATTGAATTAAATTAAATCGATTAATAACCTTTTGTGGATTTTGAGCCACATAAAACATATCTTGCTCATAAGAAAGCCAAGCAATGCAATATAACGAGTTTATTCTAACCAAACTCTTTGTTGCAAGATAGATAATAGTCATATAAAGTTGTGTTAACGACTTAATAAACTCACAATATTCTGCATTTTCTTGTTTTGAAACCATAGTTTTCAAAGAAATGTTTTTCAAATGTTCACAAAGTTCATCAATATCATCAACTGAAACACTGAAAGTTTTTGCAAGTGCAAAATGTCTTTCAAGTTGAGTTTTGCTAATTTGTGATGAAATGATATATTTTACAAACTCTTTATTCTCAAACAATAACCTGCAATTTTTCAGGTTGTTATATCTCAAAATATATCCAAACTTATTTGATTTAACAATATTGTTCTTTAAAAAATTACATAAGAATTTATCATTTTTAACTTCTTCTTTTGACAAAGAATTGTCGCTTAATAAAATATATGCCTCATCTAAATAATCATATGTGCAGTCTTCTTGTTTGTTTTTATTTCTGCTTTTTTTGATTTCAATTTTTCTTTGTTTTGAAACAGTTAAAATTGTTTGCAATTCTTCAATTAATTCAGGAATATTTCCAAACACCTCAAAGGTTTTCATAAAATATGAAAGTTCTTTTGAATCAGGCTCAATTTGTTCAATTGTTTCAATAAGACTCTGCACATTCACCAAATTGTTAATCAAACCGGTAACAAACTCATTAATTTCTTTTTCTGCCAAAAATCTGCACATAACATAAACAAATGAAGCAATTGTTGGGTTTTCTCCAAAAACTCTTTTGCTGATATTAATGTTAATTTCTTTAATGACTTTTTCATTTTTTGTTTTAAACTCTTCAAATTCAACACAAATGTCATCAATTGTCTTGAGTTGTCTTGAAAGTTGTCCGTTTAAATCTGTTGCAATTTTTATATAATTTTCTTCTTTATATTCTTCAAGACTTTCTCTTTGTGCGCTAACACACTCTGCTAAATAATCATCATTTTCTTTGAGATAGTTTTGAATAACATAATCATAAAGAGTGTTTAATTTGCTTTTTATTTTTGAATATTCTTCAATTCCAAAAACTTCTTTCAAGTTTCTAATTTCAAAAATTTGTTCTCTAATCTTCTTGATTGAAACACCAAGATTTTTATAGTCTTTTTTATATGCAAAATCATAGTAATTATTTGAAACATCTGTTCCATAAATTTTGTTTAAAATAAACACATTTGTTTTGCTGTTGTCTTTAAAACTTTTCAAGAAAACATTATGTGCATTTTTATAAATTTCTAAAGCAGTTGTTTTAACACTATCATCACTAACCTTCTTAAAAAGATTGTTTTCACCGTGAAAAAGACTGTTTCTAATAAACGAAATAACTTGCATTGTTTTATAGATTTTATCAAGTTTCACATTTCCACCAAAAACATCTTTATCAGCAGAAACATTGCTAAAAAGGTTTTCAAACATACCTTCATAACAATTAACATTTTTCAAAAAATTAACAACTCTTTTTGATTTGAAAAAATATTTATCTTTGGTTTGAATGTTTGATAGCAATTTCGAAAAATTTGTATTTGTTGAGATATCGTTTCCCAAAACATCGTTTCTAGGTCCATCAGTTAAGAAATTTAATACACTCATTCTATTTATATTCAAGTTGTCAATGGCATAAATAATGTCATTAACATAAAGTGCAAACAATTTTTCAATGCTTCGAATATAAAATGCAATTTGAATAGGAATGTTTCCACTTGAAATGCTTCCAAAATAAAATTTCTCTAAATTCTCTTTCAAAAACTCTCTTTTTTCAGTTTGAAAAACAGGGTTTAAATAGTTTGCTGAAAGTTGATTTTTTTCAAGAATAAAATTTAATTTTTCATCTAACCTTGCATCAAATGCTGGGTTTTGTGTTTCATTGGTAATCTCATTTTCAAAATATTTCTTCTCAATAATATTTTTATTATTTTTTCCAAAACCAGCAAGATATGCACTTTTTCCTGTTTTGAAAATAGATTTCAAACCAATTCTTTTTGCAGATGTTTTCTTTTGTGCCATAAAAATATCTCCTTTTTCTAAAATAATTGTATCACTAAACACTTTTCAAAGCAATACAAAACCACCAACAAATGTTGGTGGTTTTTTGTTTCTATAATTTTTTCAATTTCACTTCCCTTTGCTTCAAACCTTTCAGCAAATGGTGGTAGTGAAAAACTACAACACCGACTATCTAACTGCATTGAGCGTTTTAGTCCACCGACAAACGGTGGTAGTGAAAAACGAATTTTAGACCAAATTGAGAGAGGTGAGTGTTTTAGTCCACCAACAAACGGTGGTAGTGAAAAACATGAAAAATAATGATTTTTTAAAAAGTGAAGTTTTAGTCCACCGACAAACGGTGGTAGTGAAAAACTTTCAATTTGACTATAAAGATAACGAAATTGTTTTAGTCCACCGACAAACGGTGGTAGTGATAAACAACACAATCAATGTATGTAATTTATTATTAGTTTTAGTCCACCGACAAACGGTGGTAGTGAAAAACACAAATGATTAATTTTTATTTAAGAAAAAGGTTTTAGTCCACCGACAAACGGTGGTAGTGAAAAACATTGCTGGTATCATTAAGGCTCGAAGAGCAGTTTTAGTCCACCGACAAACGGTGGTAGTGAAAAACGATGCTAAGAAGACATTGAAGTCTTTATTAGTTTTAGTCCACCGACAAACGGTGGTAGTGAAAAACCGGTTTAAACATAATCTTTGAAAAAATCACATTTCAACCGCTAGATAATATCATTATAACACAAAAAAAATGAATGTCAATGTTGCATTTTTCAATTTAAACGATAATTTTTTACAAAAAAAAGAAGACCTTCCGGTCTTCCATTTTGGCTCCCCAGGTAGGGTTCGAACCTACGGCCTATCGATTAACAGTCGAGTGCTCCACCACTGAGCTACTGGGGAATATTAAGTTTTGTTCT
>JAZRNH010000029.1:0-34445 GCA_045648025.1 Clostridia bacterium | reverse complement strand
TCATTGTTAAACCCTGAAAATGCTGTTGATATGCGACTTATGAGAGTTTCTGCTGCAATTAATGCTGGAAACTCAGGCGGTGGCTTGTATGATATTTATGGAAGGCTTGTTGGTATTGTAAATGGAAAAATTGCAGATGAAGCTTATGACAATGTTGGTTTTGCAATTCCAATCAATGTTGCAGCTAGACTTGCAGACAAAATTATTGATGAATGTGATGGAACAAACACCAGAGTCAAAACAATTCTTTCAACCACAGCAAGTTTTGGTTTGACAGTTAAAAATGGTGTTGGCTCAACATATTATGATCCAAACATTTCTGGTGGTTCTTGGGTTAGAAAGAATAATGTTGTTGTAAACACAAGCACGGTTGCTGGTGTTAATGCGGGTTCTGTTATTGCGGCAATTTCATTTAATGATAGTCAAACAAAATATGAACTTACTGAGTATTATGACTTTAATGATATAATGTTACTTGCAAAGAAAGGCGAGACAACAAAAATTGTTCTTCACTTACTTCAAAGTGGCGGAACAACTTCACCTGTTGAAATTACAGTGACAGATTCCATGTTTGTTGAAGTTGTGTAATTTATAAAAAAAGATGGCAATTTGCCATCTTTTTTTGTTGCAAAGAAATCATTAAAAAGCATCAAAAGAAGATATATTTCGTCAAATTTGACAATAATCTTATAGTTAATAAACAAATAAATGATGATATTATTTTTTATGTGAGGAGGTTTGTTGATGGATATTAAATATGAAAACGATAATGATTGTATTTATGCCGAACTTGCAGGTGAGCTTGATGAGTATTCAGCAGAATATGTTCGAATTTCATTGGATGATTTGTTAAAAAAGAATTTAGAGTCAAAAACAAAATTAATATTAGATTTTTCAAAAGTGTCTTTTATGGATAGCACAGGTATAGGTATGCTTCTTGGAAGATATAACAAGTTTTCAAAACAAGATATTGGCATTTATATAAAAAATCCAACTTCTTATGTGAATAGAATTTTTGAAATGACAGGAATATATCAAATTATTCCAAAAGTATGTTAAAGGAGATTATATGGCAGTTGATAATTATTTTAAACTTGAATTTGAAGCAAAAAATGTTAATGAAAAATTTGCAAGAAGCACAGTTGCAATGTTTTGCACAGATTTAAAACCAACAATATCTGAGGTTAATGATATAAAAACAGCAGTTAGTGAAGCGGTAACAAATTCCATTGTTCACGGTTACGAAAACAAGGGTGGAAAAATTGTTCTTGAAGTAAAAATTGAGGGCAATGAGGTTGATATTGTGGTTATTGATAATGGAATTGGAATTGCAGATATTGATATGGCTGTCCAACCATTTTTCACCACAAAAACAGAAGAAGAACATTCTGGAATGGGCTTTACTTTGATGGATTCGTTTATGAATAGTTTAGAGGTTAAACCAAACACACCGTCTGGTTTGATTGTTCATATGAAGAAGGTGATTAAAGGTTAATGGAAGAATATAAGCCAATTGATTCAGCCCAAACAGAAGAATTAATAAAAAAATCCAAAGAAGGTGACGAATCTGCAACAAATTTGCTTATAAGTGGCAATTTTCCGCTTATAAAAGCAATTGTTAGGGGTTATTTAAACAAAGGTGTTGATTATGATGACTTATATCAAATTGGTTGTGTTGGGTTTTTAAAAGCAATAAAAAACTTTGATCCAAATTTTTCTGTAAAATTTTCAACCTATGCCGTTCCAATGATATCTGGAGAGATAAAAAGATTTTTAAGAGATGATGGAATGGTTAAAGTTTCAAGGTCAATAAAAACACTTTCAATTAAACTTAAATCATATATTGAGTCGGTTAAAAATGAAACTGGTGAATCTCCAACAATTGATGAACTTGCCGAAAAGTTTTTGGTTGATAAAGAAGATATAATCATTGCACTTGATTCGTCGCAGCAAACAATTTCACTTTCAGCAAAAATTGATGAAGATGATCCAAATAGCCAAAATGTAATTGAAAGACTTGTTGTTGATGACAAAAGTGATGATATGTTAGACAAATTGATGCTTAAAGATGAAATTATGAATCTTCCAGAAAAAGAAAGAAAAATAATAATATTGAGATATTATAGAGGAAAAACCCAGGGTGAAGTTGCTGAACTTTTAGATGTTTCACAAGTTCAAGTTTCAAGAATGGAAACAAAAATCATTGAGCAGTTAAAAAGCAAATTAACTGCAAAATAAGTAAAAAATTTTCTTATTTTCTTGTTATATTAATAATCTTTTAAGAATATAAATTATTACTGATAATAAAAAGGTGACTAGACAAAAATCGACAATAATATACGATATGTTACAAAATTATCACCATTATTTTTTTGTTGATATATAGCATATCTATTAAAATATAGGAGTAATTTGTATGAAGATTATGTGTATGAAAATGAAATCAGTTTTTGGCGGATTTTTCTGCGGATTGATTGCTTTTTTGTTGGCTTCATTGGTTGTGGTGACAAATACGGGAAGCATTTATTTTGGATATGCAAAAAGAGAGATTCCAATATATAGTGTTCAAACAAACGAGAAGAAAGTTGCAATAACATTTGATGCTGCTTGGGGTTCAGACAAAACCGAAAAAATTGTTACCACATTAAAAGATAGAGGGGTTTGTGGCACTTTTTTCTTGGTTGGTTTCTGGATTAGTCAAAATCAAGATAAAGTAAAGTTTATTGACGAAGCTGGTTTTGATATTGGCACACACTCAAACACACATCCAAAAATGAGTGAACTTTCAGAATCTCAAATGATAGAAGAATTAACGGTTTCATCAGATATGATTACAAAAATAACAGGAAAGCCTGTTAAATATTTTCGAGCACCATTTGGTGATTATAACGACAAGGTTATACAAGTTGCAGGTAGCCTTGGTTTAAAAACCATTCAATGGGATGTTGACAGTTTAGATTGGAAAGGTCTTTCAGCAATGGAAATATTTGCCAGAGTTAAAAATTCTGTTAAAAATGGTTCTATTATTCTTTGTCACAACAATTCAGATCACATTTTAGAGGCTTTGCCACTTATTTTAGATTATTTGTCGGCAGAAAATTATAAATTGGTGAAAATTTCTGAACTTGTGTATGAAGACAACTACCATATCGATAACAATGGATTACAAAAATTAAATTAACTATAAGGATATAAAAAATGAATAACTTGTTGTATGAAAATAATAACCATGTGTTATTAAAAGGTAAAATTAAAGAACTCCCAACATATTCACACACTGTTATGGGAGAAGGATTTTTTGAAATGTTTGTTGAGGTTGAAAGACTTTCTGAAGAAGTTGATATTCTTCCGGTTACTATTTCTGAAAGACTTATTGGAAATTTTAAGCTTGGTGAAGAAATTGGAATTTCTGGTCAATTTAGAAGCTATAACAAACTTGAAGACGGAAAAAGCAAACTTATGCTTACAATTTTTGTAAAAGAATTAATTAGCCCAAAAGATATGAGTGAAATTAATCAAATTTATTTAATTGGATATATTTGTAAAGAACCAATTTATAGAACAACTCCATTTGGCAGAGAAATTTGTGATGTTTTATTTGCTGTTAATCGTGCATACAACAAGAGTGATTATTTGCCATGTATTGCTTGGGGAAGAAATGCTAGATTTGTAAAAGATTTAGAAGTTGGTGAAAAACTTGAAGTTCAAGGTAGAATTCAAAGCAGAAAATATCAAAAGCATATGCCAGATGGCAGTTTTGAAAGTAGAGTTGCTTATGAAATTTCACTTTCATCAGTTCAACTTGCTGAAGAAGAAAAATATCAAGACCTTGCAGAGTTTAAAATTGAAGAGTCTGGTGAAAATCGCATTTCAGCAGATGTGTCAAGTGAGGTAATTGTGTAATAAAAAAACTAGCAAATAAATTGCTAGTTTTTTATTTCATTCATAAATTTAAGAAGATCATGAATTATATAAAAGTTTTGTTTGTGACTTCCACTAAGCATAATCTTGTCACCATTATTAGTTGTTAAAACAACAATATTGTTTGGATTGAATTCAACAAATTTAATAGTTTTCAATTTAATATCTTCGGTGTATGATGGAAAATTGATTTTAATTTTATTGCAATATATGTCAACAGATGCCATTCCAACAAATGAAATATTGTTTCCAAACTGTTTCATAACTTTTACTGCAGAGTGTTTAAGCATAGGTTTTTTATCGCTAAAAAACTGCTTTTTCAATACTTCATATTGCAAGTCAGCAAAACTATCAAGGTCGGTTACATTTGAAGAAAGCATAATGTTTCCGTTGCTAGAAAATTCAACAGCTGTTCCACAGTCACTGCACTTGAGTTGATTGAATTCAGAATAAACAGTGAAAAGTTTTTTGCAATTTGGGCAACAATAAATCACGGTTTCAAGATTTTCAGCTTTGTTGTTTGATCTGATAAATGGATCATATCTTTGTGAATAGGTTGTTGCAGAAGATGGCATATAGTTGTTAAAAACAGCATTTATGTCATATTTGCTCAAATCTTCAATTTCATATTGATTGAGTGAAAATTGTTGATGGAATCTTGTGTCACAAGGTCTGAATTTTTCTGCCCAAATTGGTTGTGCAAAATATGTTCCAACTAAACTAATAAATTTGAAGTTATAAGTTGAGTCAACCAAAAAGTTTGTAACTTCTTCTGGAATATTGCTTGGGCGGCCAAAAACGGTAATATTTTTTTCAGGAAAAACGACAACAGAAATATAAGCCTCTTTTAAAACTTTAAAGTTTTCAATAAGTTCATTTCTATCTTCATCAGAAAGGGTTCTTTCATAAATTTGTTGAATTACAGAATCTTTCAAAAATACGAAGTGGCCATTAAAAGCATTGCTGATGAGTGATTTATCAGCAATGCAAGTTTTATTGCAAATAAACATAAATGGTTGAACCAAATTTATTTTATTTTTAATAAATTGAAATTTTATTGCATTGAATTTTCTTTTAAAAAAGCCATCAGGCATTTCAAAATATTTGTCGTTCCAAAATGTTTTAATATAAGATTTTTTACTCATAGTTTAATTATAAACAAATTTCACTTAATATCAAACAATTTAATTTACAAGAATAATAAATTATTATATAATTTACTCATTAGTTACTAGGAGATTGTTTTTATGGATTTATTTCAAAAATGTAAAGATTTTACAATTGTTGATGAAGTAAAAGAAGCGGGAATTTATCCTTATTTCCATGTTCTTGAGTCAAAACAAGATACTGTTGTTAATATGGAAGGTGGCAGAAAAGTTATGATAGGTTCAAACAACTATCAAGGCCTTACCAGTGATCCAAGAGTTATTGCTGCAGCTGTTAAAGCAACTGAAGAGTTTGGAACAGGTTGTTCTGGTTCAAGATTTTTAAATGGAACAACCACACTTCATATTGAACTTGAGAAAGAATTGGCTGAATTCATTGGAAAAGAAGACTGTGTAACAGTCAGCACAGGTTTCCAAACAAATCTTGCAGTTATTTCCGCAATTGCTGGAAGAAAAGACTATATATTCTGTGACAAAGAAAACCATGCTAGTATTTATGATGGTTGCAAACTTTCTTATGCAAAAATGGTTAGATTTAATCACTTAGACTATGATGAGTTAGAAAGAAAAATTCAAGAAGTTCCAGAAGATGCTGGTATCTTGATTATTACAGACGGCATCTTTTCAATGACAGGAGACATTTGTGACCTTCCTAGACTTGTTGAAATCAAAAAGAAATACGGTGCAAGACTTTTGGTTGATGATGCTCACAGTTTTGGTGTTCTTGGAAAAACCGGTGCTGGAACTGCTGAATATTTTGGACTTACCGATGAAGTTGACTTAATTTGTGGAACATTTTCAAAATCACTTGCAAGTCTTGGTGGATATTGTGCTTGTTCACACGAAGTTGCTGAATATCTTCGCCATAATTCAAGACCATTTATTTTTAGTGCATCAATCACACCAGGTTGCTTAGCTGCAACAAGAGAAGCTCTCAAAATCATTAGAGAAGAGCCAGAAAGAGTTGCAAAACTCACAGAAGTTGCTGAATATATGAGAAAGCTTTTAAGAGAGAGAAATATTAAGTTTGCAGATAGCAAAGCTCCAATTATTGCACTTTTTACCTATGAACAAGATGTCACACTTGCTGTTTGCAAGAAACTTTTTGAAGAAGGAGTTTATGCAAATCCAGTTCTTCCACCAGCAACACCTCCAGGACAATGCTTGGTTAGAACAACATACACAACAACACACAAAAACGAAGAACTTGAAGAAGCTGCTGATATTATTGCAAAAGTTTTTGAAGAGTTTGGTTTAATTGAAAAGTAAAAAAAAACACCAACTTTTGTTGGTGTTTTTTTTATAGTTATTTTTCTTCATCTTCTTCATCTTCAAGACCATACATTTTATAAAAGTCTTCAAGAGATGGCTCACCGCCAGTCATATCAATTTTGTCGATAGGAATCTCAACAAAACCTTTTTCATTTGTGTTATATTCACTAATACAAGCACCACAATTGTCGCAAATTTTTGATGGGTCTAAATCACATCTGTCACATTCGCAACAATTGTTACATTTTTTGTTATCTTCTAAAACACACATACCTTGTGCATCGCCGTGTTTATTATTCATAAATATCTCCTTAATAAGATTATTATAATTCAAAATTTAAAATTTTCAATATTATTTGATAAATTAAATTTGAACAGGTTCAACCATTTCATTTGCAATTTGTTCAGTCATAGAATTTGCTTTGTTTAATAATAAAAGTGAAATAAACTTTGCTGCCATAAACAAAAGCATAATAGCTGGAATTGAATATTTAATCGGAATAGTTTCATAAATCACAATACCTGCAATATATGAAATAACTTCAGCAACAAGACCATATAAGCCATAAAAATAGGTATGTTCTTCTTTGTTTTCGTTCAATATTGGGTATTTGATGCTGCTAAAAAGGTCAGCATTTTCTTTGTTTGTGTATGTTGCAGATGCAACTTGATTGATGAAATAATATAAAATGTAAGTGATTTTGCTTGGGAAGATTATAAGTATTGTCGATGACAAAATCAAAACAGACATAAATGCAAACAACACTTTGTTTTTCTTATTTCCACATCTAACAAATGCAGGAAGCCAAACGATTGTCAGAACATAGGCAATTGTTGAATATATTCCAATTGAAAACTCACTGCCAAGTTCCATAAAAAGCATAATAGGAAGAATGGTTTGAACAACACCAGCTTCTGACATTCTTTTAAATCCGTGAGCAAGATAAATATATCTCATATGAGGATATTTTTTCAAATCTTCAAAATAATATGCTTTTGGTCTAAACACAAAATCTGCACCTGTTGATTTCATGCCAAAGCTTAAAACAAACATAACAACAACAATAACAAGCATTAAAATAAATATGAGAGTTGTGCTTACATAAGCGAATAATGATGCAACTATTAAGCTAAAAGAAACTTTTACAACAGTGTTAAAGATAACTTTTGTTGCAAGAAAACCATCTGACTCTTTCTTTCCAACAAACTGAATTGTTGCGATTTCTTGAGGAATTGAAAAACACATACTTTTCACATATTTAAGTGAATTGATAAAGATAAGAGCAAAGGCAAATCCTGAGTTTATTGTCATTGAAAGAATAATAAGTGCAAATGACATAATAAAACTAAAACGATATATCCAGGTTGCGGTTTTGCCATTTAAAATTTTATAAAATGGATAATATAAGCAAATTGCAATTAAAACACCAATCATATAACAGCCAAAGATGTAAGTGATGTTTGAAGTTACATTTTGCATAATATAAATGTTAAAAAACAATTCATAAAACACATCTAAAAAGCAGATGAGTGATGAAATAGAAATTATAATCTTCTTTTCTTTTGTCATAAATAATTCCTTGAATATATAATACAGATTTAGTTTATCACAAAAACTTAACTTTGTTAAAGAAAAAACAGATGTTTATTGTGTGATGATGAAATAATTTATAATTTTGCAAGTTTGACATATATGTTTCAATGGAGTATGATTTATATAACGGAGAAAGTGAATATGGTAGCACAAAAAGAATCATTAGTAGGAGTTCAAGTGGGAGATATGATGATTCCAATGAGTGGAACAGAAGCCGAGAAGTGGAACGAACACTTAAAGGAACTCGAAGCAAAGAAGAAAGAATCAAAAAACGATAAAAAGAAATAAAAAAAAGACCACAATTTGTGGTCTTTTTATGTGGCAGGGGTGGAAGGAGTCGAACCCTCCTCTGGAGTTTTGGAGACTCTCATTCTACCGATGAACTACACCCCTAACAACAAAAAGAGTATATCACAAAAAGTGAAACAGTGTCAATATATTTTTGCTATAATTTAATTGAGAATTGTGGCTGATTGTGATAATATAAATGTGTAAATAGGAGAATTTTATGAGACTAAACATTTTTGATGGTTTAACAAATGATGAGTGTGAATTAATTTCAAAATCAAAATCTAATGAAAATAGTCAATTTTTAAAAGTTGAAGTTATTGACTATGATAATTTGAAAAATTATGAAAATATAACAATTTATGTGGGTTTAACATTAAATTTTGTTTCAAAAAAATTAATTAACTTTTTTGAAGAGTTGATTGCAAAAGATTTAAAAAAATTGCAAATTGAGTTAATTTTTATTGAAAAACTTGGCGAAACTGCAAAAATTGCCATTGATTGGGTGAATTCTTTAAATCAAAACTTTGGGTTTAACTTAAAAATAAAATCAGAAATCAGCAGAGAAAATTTATCTTATGACCTTGCATTTATTTCTGAAACAGTTAAACAAGAAACAAAGCCAAAATCAGAAAATCAAGTAACCATTTACACAGATGGTGCTTGTTCTGGAAATCCTGGTGCTGGTGGTTGGGGAGCAATATTGTTTCATGGAAACCATAAAAAAGAAATATCTGGTTATGAGCCAGAAACCACAAATAATAAAATGGAAATCACAGCGGTAATCAAGGCACTTGAACTATTGAAAGCTCCTTGTGAAGTTGAACTTTATTCAGATTCAGCCTATGTTGTTAATGCAATCAATCTTGGTTGGCTTGAAAATTGGAAAGCAAATGGTTGGAAGGGTTCTGACAAAAAACCTGTTAAAAATATTGAGTATTGGGAAAGACTTGATAAGCTTATGCAAATTCATACAGTGACATTTGTTAAAGTTAAAGGTCATGCAGATAACGAATTTAATAATCGTTGTGATGAACTTGCAACTGGTGAAATTGCCAAAAATGCAAATTTATAAAATAAAAAAATCCACCAAGGTTTAGTAAAATAGAAACTAGCCAAATAAAAGAGTTAGATATTTTGTCTAACTCTTTTTATTTAAAAATTTATGCCGTTTATATAGTGTGAAGCGAAAGTGTGATATGCTCTGCCAACACTTTCGCTTTTTGTGTGCTTGTCATGTTCGAGCGAAGCGAGAACGCTTGTATCAAGACAAGCACACGCCATAGTGCCAAATTTTATTATATCTACAAATCGTAGAGTTATTTTCAAGAAATATATTTTTTAATTTTTTACACTAAACAATAAGTGGGTTTACATTTTTTTATGATTTTGTTATACTATAATCAGCAAAACAAAACAAGAGGTGCTGTATGAAAGAAATAAATAATGAAAACAGTATTGGTAAAATAATATCAAAATTAAGAAAAGATAAGGGATTAACTCAAGCTCAACTTGCAGAAAAATTAAATGTAAGCGATAAGGCTGTTTCAAAGTGGGAACAAGATAGAGGAACTCCAAGCATAGAATTCTTACCTATTATTGCAAAGTTTTTTAATGTTAGCATAGATTATTTAATAACGAATAAAAAAGAAAATGAATTATCTGACATGGCAAAGAAGAGTTTAGATAACAAAAAAGAAATTCAGTTTAATATAGAAGATTATTTAGAAGAAGGTATTTTAGATATAAATAAACTTCTAAAAACAAGAAATTTAAAATTTATAAAAGAATCATTAAATAATAATCCAATTCATTATGTAGAATTATTATCAAATATGAGAAGTGGAGACAAAAAGAAATTTTTTGAATTTGCTGTAGATAAAAATTTAAAAGAATTGGCAACTTTGATATTGAGAAATGAATTAACGGATTCAAAATTCGAAAATGTACTAGCATCTATATGGGTAGAAAAAAATATTATATTAAATAAAGAACATTTTTATATTTATAATGAAAACAACTCAAAAAAAGACTTTACAAAAATTGATTCTTATATAAGAATGCCTATGAAAAATATTTTTGAAAAATTGTCATTATGCAGAGAACGAATTATAGAAGAATGTTCTTTAAAATATGATAAAGAAAAAATTCTTAATGAACTTTCAGAAGAATATTTTGAAGAACAATTAAGAAAAGAAAATTTAGAAAATGTCATTATAAAATTGTGTGTTCGTCTTGAATCAATATTGCATTGTGATTTTAGATATGAAGGTGAATTTTCTGAAATTTTAAAGAAATATTGTGATAAGGAATTAACTTGGACTCAAGATGATGGTTGGGGTTATAATGAGACTGTTAGAGATGAAAAAACAATAACATTATTGAATAAGTTAAGAATGAAAAGAAATAACATTGTTCATTCTGAAAGAACACCTATTGAAATGTCTTTAGATGAAATAAAATATTGTGTTGAATATATCTGCAAAATGGGTTAAGGAGGATGAATGAATGGATAAATATCAAGAATTTTTATTAGATAATATTGGTGATAATAAATTGGAAAAATTAGGATATTTTACATATATACAAACTGATTTATTTAATAATTCCAATAATTTAAATGGAGCAAAATATTTTGTAATTGATAGGATTAATAATTCTATTACATTAACACAAAGTGAAAATCCAAATGAGTTAGATTATACAATTATTATTTGTAAATCAATATATAAACAAGATGTCTTTTCATCAATTGAATATTTAAAAAATAATAAATGGGTTATAGCAGAAACAATTTTATTTGATGGTCATTATTCAAATCGTCAATTTTACACAATTCCAACAAGTTTTAATGATAAAGTTGAAAAAATCAAACTTCATTTTGCAAGAGATTTGGTTGATGATTTAGAAATAGATATTCTTTATGAATCAATTACAAAAGAGCAAGAAACAGCTTTTTATGAGAATGAGAAAAAACAACAAAGAGATGCTTTAATTGCAAAAGCTGACATTAAAATTGCTACTGGTGTAGATTTGGTAAATATTTATTTTAAACCTTGTTCAGATAAATATGATCATTCGCAAATTTTTTTGTATAAAGATGGTTTCATGATTGCGAAATACAAAGTTGAAGAAGAGATGTTTTTTAAATCAATAAGTGGATTAGCTGTAGGACGTTATGAATTTATTTTAAAACAATTTGATTCTAAGGGTGAATTAATTATTGAGTCAAATAAACAAGAATTTTACATAAAAAATCCAACGGCGGGTCTTGGAAAAAACACTGTAATAATTGGACGATAATAAAAATCGAACCTAAGATTGGTTCGATTTTTTGCTAGTTTCAAAAGTTTGTAACAAAATTGGTGGATTTTTAATTTGCAAAATTTATTAAACATTAAAATTCTTTGAATAATAAAGTGCTATGTGAATTAATGTTGAAACAATTGGTGCAAAGCTTATAACTGTTGGAATAATCCAAATTAAGTGATTATAGTAACTTTGAGCAAAACTATAAAAACCAAGTTGTAAGTTTACACAATATGTGATGAGCAACAATTGAATTGTGATAATGACAGAAATAAATATCATAATTCTTGCAGCAAATTTTGCAGGTATTTTTTTGTATGGGTTAAGAATAAATAACACTAAATAAATCGCAGCATAAACTGCAAATGGAATAAATCCATAAAGGAAATATTTAAACGAGAAGTTATACATATTTGCAGCGGTTGTGTTATTCATAATGATATAAACAGCAGATAAGATAAATACATATCCAAACAACAAAATTAAACTCTTAACAAGATTAAGTTTGTTGATAAGAAGGTATGTTCTATCATAATCATCATGACCATTGGTCTTTTTATATTCTTTGACACAAATGCCTTCGTCAGCAAATTCTGCTTTTAATGTTTGAATGTCTTTTACCTTTGACATAACTTCGTCATTTGATTCAACCGTTTCAATAGAAGCTTCTTCATCATCTTGATTAATTTTTGAATAAGCTGAAAGATTGTTGAGTTTTTGTTTATAGTTGTTTTCTGTAAATCTTGGTGTAAATGTTTGATATTCATCACCAGGCAAATAGCTTGTTGTGTCAGCAGTATAACTACTAGCTGTTTTTGAAATTATATCATCAAAACTTGAAAGTGAATAGTTTTCTTCATTGCTATCATTTTCATCATAATAACTGTTGTTTGGATCATAGGTTTCAGTTTTGTTATATCCAAATTGATTGTTATAATCTTCAAATTGTTTGTTGAAAGCAGCATCAGATGAGTCTTCATTATCATCACCAAAATCAGGAAGAGAGTCAAATGTGTATGGTTTGATCTCTGGTTCACTGTTGGTGATTTGTTTTCTTGTATATTCAGCAGAGTCTAAACTGTTGAAGAATCCATGTTGATTATTGTCTTTAAGGTCTTCAAGGTCGTTCATAAAGTCATCATCATCATTGTCTTGTTTAAAGTCAATGATTGTTTTTGACTCTTCTTGATTGTTCATATTGTCAATGAGTTCTTCTTCAATTTGGCTATCAACTTCTTGGTTGTCTTCAAGTTCAATTTCATCTTCATAAGATTCAGAATTAAAGTTATTGATTTGGGTGATTGCAGAAGAAAGTTCATTAATTTGAGAATAAATATTTTTATCACTCAAATAGTTGTCATTTGAAAGTAAGTCTTCTTGAACGACGGTAAGATTATCGCTTTTAAGTGCTTCAACATCATCAGCTTGATTTAAGTGATTAATATAGGAGTTTTTGTCTCCAACATATTCATTAATTTCTTCGTCGTCTTGCATTCTGAGTCTAGATAAAATGTTAAGTTCATTTTGTGATTGATCAGAAATTGGAGTTGCAGAAATATTTAAGTCATCATCTTCATCATCTGGCTCTTCATAGTGGGTGATATATGTTCTAGATTCCTCAACGGTTTCTTCAGTTTCACCAAGAACATATTCGTCTTCATAGGAAGAATTTTCACCATCTTCATTAATTGAATCGAAATCTTCGTCAACTGAATCTTCATCTAAATCAAGTTCGCCAAAGTTAAAACCTTCATCTTCATCGTCATCACTAAGATTGTCAGAGTAAATTGAATTTGTTACATCAATATCATCTTCGTCGTCAAATTCTTCATTTTGAGAATCATCAATATTAATTTTGTCATAAATGCTAGGAATTTTAAATCTTTTTTGATTTGGATAATCTTTTTCAGATTCGTCATCTTCGCCATAATCAATTCTGGTTGGTTTATATTCAGTTTCAGTAAGTTTATATTCAGGCTCATCTGATTGATAAGCATCAACTTCAGCTTCATCTAAAACATCTTCATCAACTTCAACTTCGTTAGAGTAATCATCAACTTCGTCAGATTCAGATTCATCAAAAACAGGGAGAAGTTCTTCTTCGTCTTGTTCATCAGATTCTTCAACAAATTCTTCTGTGTTTGACTCTTCAATTTCAACTTCATCATCAGCTGGTGATTCAACAGATTCTTGTGGGGCAGCAGTTTGCTCTGGTTTATATTCAAATTGTTTGCCCTCAATAATCTTGTCATAATCTTCTTTTTTAACAAGGCGATATTCGTCATAATCGTGGTTGCTTAAAAGATTGTCAATAATAAACTTAGACTTTGCCCATTCTTCTTGTTTTTGAAGAAGGGAAGCCTTTCCTTTTTCTGTGAGTTTATAATAGTGTCTTCTGCCACCAATATCGCTATCAAGCCAATATGAAGAAATAAGCTCTTGATTTTCAAGTCGCTTCATACAGCTATATAAAGTTGGTTGTTTAAGTTCATAGGTGCCATTGCTTCTAGTTTCAACTTCTTTGATGATGTCAAGACCATACTTATCACCATCAAGCATAGTAGTTAAAATGATAGTATCAATGTTACCACGAATTAAATCGCTATCAATATTTTTCATACTCTGATTCCTTATAAGTAATTTGTGCTAAAACTTATACTTTTACCTAATATAATAATAGTATTAATATTATTTTAAGTCAATTAAAATAAAGGTTTCAATGACTTTTGCGACAAATAAATTGCAAAAAGAATTTAAAATAACAAACAAAATTATAAATAGGGAGCAAATATCAGTTTAAAAATAGATATAATTATTGTATAATTATCTAGTGGAGGGAAAGTTGTGATTACTCCTGATTATATCGAAAGGTCGAATAGGCGAACATTGTTGCTTACAGTTTTGAAAAATGGTGCAGTAGTTGTTAAAGCACCAATTTCTATGAAAGAAGAAACAATTAATCGATTCGTTGCTGAAAAACAAGAATGGATAAAAAGCAAACTTTTTATGCATCAAAAAACGGTTTCTAAGTTTGAGGATGTTATAAAATATAAAAGGTTTTTGCTTTATGGAAACAAATATACCATTGTTTTAGATTCTGTAAAAAGGATCGAAACAAATGAAAAGTTTCAAATTATTATGCCGAGCAAAATAGAACCAGAAAAAATATTGAAAACCCTCAAAGCTTGGTATAAAAAAGTTGCAAAACAAGTGCTTTCTGAAAGACTTGCTTTTGTTGAAAATAAAATAAAGTTAAAGTCAAATTCATTTAGAATTGGTGACAGTAAGGGCAGGTGGGGTTCTTGCAATAGCAGAGGTGCAATTTGTTTAAATTTTAGAGTTTTAATGCTTCCACCAGCACTCATTGACTATGTCATTGTTCACGAACTATGTCATTTAGTTGAAATGAACCACAGCAAAAACTTTTGGAAACTCGTATCTTCATTTTTGCCTAATGTTGATAAACTTAAATCAGCAATAAAAGAATATGGATTTTTGCTTGGCTTATACAATGAATAATAATTATAATATCATAACAATTGACTTTTAATTTAAATTATGTTATAATAACTTTACAATTAAGATTGTGAGGTTTTATGAAAATTTATGAAAATTTGAACACAATAAGACAAAATTATAAATCAGCAATGCTTTATTCAGGACTTGCAGAAAAGAAAAAATCAGGAATAATAAGACCATTTGATGAAGAATTTTATGCTGAGTTAAATGGAAAATATTATAACGGAATTCCAGTTTATTATTATTTGATTAGAATGAATATGGGTAAGTGTTATGATTGTTCAGCAATTTTGGGCCTTGCACTTGGAGATTGCAAAATTTGCAGGGGAAATTTAAGAAAAGCACCAACTTCTGTTGGAAATCGCTTTGGTCATGGCTGGGTTGAAAAAGACGGTCTTGTTTATGACACAACCTGGCAAATTATAACAGATAAACACACATATTATAAATTGTTTGGTGTATCAGGTGTTTGTGCTCGTGATTCAAAACAATTTTTTGAAGACTGCAAAGGAATGTCTTCTTGGGAAATTCATGATAAAAAATATTATGAAGAAAATTATATTCCAATGGATTCGCTCTTAATTTTTCAGGTTCGCGAGATTGAAAAATTACATTTACAAAGTCCAGTTTCACCAATTTCATCAAAAGAAGATAAAGAAATTGCAAAAATGGTTCTTGAAGATTTGCCAAAGGTTGAACTTACATCAAGTTATAATATGGTTTCAGATTTGCAAAGACAATAAAAAAGACTCTTCAATCGAAGAGCCTTTTTTTTATTAATCATTTTCTGGTCTGCCAGTAAGTTCACCTTCATTTTGAAGACCGTCGAAATTTTGCTGTTTCATTGCTTCATAAGCAATAATTGCAACAGAGTTTGAAAGGTTAAGACTTCTTGCTTTTGAACTCATTGGAATTCTTATGCAGTTGTCATAATTGTTTTTGAGTATGGTTTCACTTAGACCATAGCTTTCTTTTCCAAAAACAATAAAGCAACCATCAGGGTAGGTTACTTCTGAATATATTTTCTTTGACTTTGTTGAAGCGAAATAAAATGTTGCAGTAGGGTTTGCATCTAAAATTTCTTGAAAAGAATCAACAACAGTGACTTTTGCAAAATCTTTATAATCCATACCAGCTCTTTTGAAATGCTTGTCATCTAAAATGAAACCAAGTGGTTTAACCATATATAAGTGAGCTTCAAGAGCGGCAGTAGTGCGGACAATGTTACCGGCATTTTGTGGAATTTCTGGTTCAACTAAAACGATATTTATCATATATATTTCTCCAAAATAAATCTAATTTCTAGACTATTATAAATTTAAAATACTAGTTTGTCAATTTGAAAAAGTATTATTAAAAAGTTTTTTTATTATAACTATTGAATTGGTCGTCAAAATATGGTATAATATTGATTGTAAGGGGAGAAAATAATGAAAAATAATGCATTTACTGATATTCTTTTCAACTGGGAAAGAATGTCTCAAAGCAAAAAATTGCAAAGGCTTCAGGACCTTGAAAACATGATTGCAAGATTTCAAGGCAGAAAACCAAGAACAATTACAATAAACACAAACATTGATTTTATTAAAAACAATATTGGAGACTATAGAAGTCCAGAGGCTTATTATTCTAGAAGTGATAAGGGAAGATTATATTTTGTCAATTTAAATTTATCAGCTATTGATGCAATAAAAAATATTATTCATGAAGGATTTCATGCTTATGTTGATGATTTTGTTTCAGGAAGGGTTTCAGTTTTAAAATTATTATCAGAAATAAGTGAAGAAAGATTTTTTATTGAAGAAGAAAATTTACCTGCAATTCATAAAGCATTTGAAAAAAGTGAAAAAATGCCACTTTATGATTCAATGTATATTGAAGAAAAAACAAACTATTATGAAAATTCATTATATATAACAAAGTTAATTATGGATGCAATTGATAGTCCATTTGATGCAATGAGATTGCAAAAAAGTTTTGTTTATGGCCTTGCTTTTGGAGTTGATAATGAAAGAAGAGGTATTAAATTTGAAAGAAAATATGGCATAACTTATGATGAAATTGTTGCCAATGCATTAAATCAAGAAAATGTTGAAAAAGAAGAAATTGTAAAAACTGGAAAAATTACAGATAAAATTGAACCAGAACTTTTAGATTTTTATAATCGTGCAAGTAAACTTTATAAAGAATTTGTATCAATTAGTGATAGTCCACTTATGAGTCCAGCTGCAAAAGAAGCTGCTGAAGGTTCAGTAATTGAGAGATTGACAATGCTTTATAGAGATTATGTTATGAAGATGTTAAAGGAAAGAAAAAAAGGTTAAGAAAAAACAGCTAATTTTAGCTGTTTTTTTATGTCTAAATATTTTTGAGTAGGGAACGGATAAGTTTATTTTGTTACATCATCAAAAATTTGAAGTTCAAAACGATATTCTTGATTAACTTCAGGATATTTTTCTTTGTCAACTTTACTAGAAAACATTGCAAGTGGACGAGCATAAAGCTTGTGATCACCATAAAGTGCTCTGTAAATAACCATTGGTTCACCGGTTTCTGTGTGTTCTGCAATATCAACAACATAATAAAGGTTGCCTTTAAAATGTTTATAAATTCTATTTTTTAAAATTTCCATAAACTTTCTCCTAACAGAAATAATTATAACATAGTAAAAAAATAAAACAAGCAAAGAATTAAGAATAATTTTGAAAAACAAAAAATAGAGACATATTTTAGAAGGGGTAGGTTTTGGTTTTGTGGATAAAAAACAAAGATTTTTCTGTAAAAATTTAAAGCGAAATCGACTGAGTTTTAGACAAAAAGTTTGGGAAGTTGTTAACAACCTCCATGTAATCTATTCGCAAAAGACAGCTTTTGCGAATAGATAGGCATATATCGGGGGACTTTTTAACAATCTGTAATCGCCGAAAATTTCAGCATTTATAAAAATTTTTAATAAATTCTAATAAAATTTGATAAAAATAAATATTCGTTTTTTATTAATTTTGTTTGTTAATATTTATCTGCTTGATTTTGCTTTATTTTTTAATTTGCTATTTGTGGTATATTATCTCACAGAGTATCAAATTTTTCTTGGGTATCTCATCAAACATAATACAGATGATTTTAAACAAAACAGATGAATAACTTGTCATTAAAAATTTCAAACTCTGTTCTGAGACCGTCTTGCAACAACTCAAAATCAGCTATCTATATTTGTCTGCTGAGCTAGAGTTTGTTATTTTGAAGTATCATTTATTTATAATGGTTTGTCTGAGACCGTATAACAAATAAAAGTAAAATTAAATAGATAATTGAATTTATGAACGGTGCTATAGAAAATATTTAAAAATTTAAGTAGAAAAAATAAATTTGTTTTGTGTGAGAGTGTTTTAAAAATTTGTGAGTTTATATTTGGTGTAGCCAAAATTTGTTGACAGACTTCCCTATTAGTTGTCTGACATAATACCTGTTTTTAAATTTAATATTTTACATTAAAAATCACTATGTTGTTCATTAGATCAAAATTGTTTTATTAAAATTTAAAAAAAATATAAAATTTTTTTAAAAACTCATTAAAAATGTTATTTATTATTTTTTTTATGTGCTATAATTATTTTGTAATATATTATGAGGTGTTATATGAATATGATTAAAAGTTTACTTTGCGAAGCAAATGCTGTTATGATTTTTTGCTATGTTTTAGACATTGTTTTAATTTTGGCTGCTATTGGATTGTTTGTATGGTTCTATGCTAAAAATTCAAAGAAGCAAAAAGTTGAAAAACAAGATAAAGTTGTTTCTGATGTTGAAAAGATTAATGATGATACTTATGTTATCCAAACTGAAGAATTTGAACCAGTTGTTGAAGAGCCAATTCAACAAGATAATGCTGTTGAACACTTCTCAAATCAACTTGCAGGTATCAGCGAACCACACACAACAGAATTAAAATCAACTGCAGTTATTGTTAATCATGAAGTTGAACAACCTGTTAAAAAGATTGTTAAGAAAGAAGAAATTCAAAACTATGTTATGATTGATGGTGTTAAGAAAGAAAAGTCAGAACATGAAAAAGTTAAATCATTTAACCGTGGAACTGATGCTTTCAAAAACTCAACAAACTTTTTAAACACAATTAAAGAAATTTCTAATGAAGAAACAGCAGTTCCAGCTGAAGAAAAGAAACCAGCTGCAAAAAAGACAACAACTAAAAATTAAAAAATAAAAACCACCAAAATTTGGTGGTTTTTTTATTGCAAAATTTAAAAAACAATGTTGATTTGATTTACAAAATTAGTCATATCTGTTTGGTTGTTGTGAAATTTTAATTTGTATTCTCTAGCAAAAAATTCCCTTTTTATTTCCATTTTCAAATAACTGTCTTCTTTTAAATGAATAAAAAATTCTCTTGATGATGATTTTTTTATGTTTTTGATAGAAAGTTCAATAATGCTTATTGAATTGGCTTTAAAATAATTAATTAGACGGTTTATTATTTCATCGATAGTATTTGTTGTGGTTAAAATAACAAATTCATTTTTTAACTCTGCAGTATAAGGAAGTTCGTCTTCTTGAAATATTTTGTTTTTGATTTGGTTTAAAAACTTCTTGTGTGAAAGATTTAACGATTCTTGTTTTGAAAAGCTATTTAAAAATGTTTTTACCGCCAAAATGTCTGATTCTGATTTGTTGGTATCAATTTGAATATGGCTTAAATTTTCTTTGTCTGGCAAGTTGTGAAGTTTTTTGAGTTTTGATTTAATTTTATTTAAACAAATTTTTTGCTTATTTTGGTATTTGTTTGCGGCTTTGTCAAGTTTCTTTATTTCATCAATCAAACGGACAGTTGGCTGGTTTGTTGTTTTTAACCTAATGAATTCGCCACATTTTTTGTTGCATAATGCTCTGGTTTCTTCAGCTTTTGTTTGAATATCTCTTAGTTTTTTTTCACAACTACGATAAAAATTAGGGTTGAATTTTAACCCCATAAGCTTATAAGCAGCTTCATATTGATCAATATTTTTTAATAATTCGTTAAATGCAATCATACTTTCCTATTAAATTTTATACTTTAATTTGTTTTTTGTCAACTGGGCAAGTTTAAACTATTCGCAAAATATTTGACATTTCAAAAAACAAGATACTATAATTTAAATATGGCAAAACAAAGTTTTTACAATGAACAAAAAGTTTTAAATACAAAAAAACTTAGAAATGTGTTAAAAGACCTTCCCGACTTTGCTTGGGACTTTTTTACTGGCATTGAAAACCAAACAAGTGCACTCACAAGATTAAATTATGCCTATGACCTTAGAACATTTTTCAATTGGGCCACAAAAGAAACCAATTTGTTTCGTGGAAAAGAAATTTTGGATCTTGAAATTGCTGATCTTGAAAAATTTCACACAACCCATTTTGAAAGATATATGAGTTATTTAACCTCTTATGAAGATGAAAATGGCGAAGTTGTAACAAATGGTGAAAGAGGAAAAGCAAGAAAACTTGCAGCTGTTAGATCATTTTTTAAATACTATTTTCGCCGTGAAATGATTAAAGTTGACATTGCTAGTAAAATTGAAATGCCAAAACTTCACGAAAAACCAATTATCAAGCTTGAAGACAATGAAGTTTATAAATTTTTAGATACTGTTGAAAGTGGATATGGTCTTTCTGGACACAGTAAAGGTTTTCATAAACACACAAAAATTAGAGATACAGCCATAATGACTCTTTTGCTTGGAACCGGTCTTCGTGTGTCTGAATGTGTTGGTCTGAATTTAGATGATTTAGATTTTAAAATTAATGCTTTAAAAGTTACAAGAAAAGGTGGAAATCAAGTTATTTTATATTTTAATGATGAGGTCAAAATTGCCCTTTATAATTGGCTTGAATATAGAAATACTAATCCTTTACTTATTGATGAACCTGCGGTGTTTACATCGCTTCAAAATAAGCGAATTTCAACAAGAGCTGTTGAAAAATTAGTTAAGAAATATGCCGAAATTGTTACTCCACTCAAACATATAACCCCACACAAACTTAGAAGCACTTATGGCACAAGACTTTATCATGCAACTCAAGATATTTATATTGTTGCAGATGTTTTGGGACACAAAGATGTAAACACAACCAAAAAACACTATGCTGCAATTTCTGATGAAATTAGAAGAGCTGCTTCAAAAGCTGTTACTATTAGAGAATAAAAAAACAGGTTAAAGTTTAACCTGTTTTTTTTATTGTTATAACATAGATTTAATTGTTTTAACAGCATCTGCTGGGTTGATTTTAACAACTTCCCCAGTTGCTCTATCTTTAATTTCAATAGTGTTTTCATCAAGACCTTTTGGTGAAACAACAATTCTGATTGGCATACCAATAAGGTCTGCTTCAGCAAATTTGATTCCTGGTGAAACATTTCTATCATCAAACAAACATTCAATGCCTTCAGCTTCAAGATCTTTGTAAATTTTGTTTGCAATTTCTTGAACTCTGCCGTCATCTAATCTGAGTGCTGCAATATGAACTGGATATGCTGCGATTGATTTTGGCATAACAATTCCATAATCATCGTGGTTGTCTTCAATAACACAAGCAAGGTTTCTGCCAACACCGATTCCATAACAACCCATAATAGGAGTGATTTCATTGCTGTCTGGTCCAGAAACTCTCATACCCATTGAATCTGTATATTTTGTTCCAAGTTGGAAAATGTTTCCAATTTCAATTCCGTGAACAATTTTAACTTTGCCTTTGCCGCAAAGTGGACAACTGTCACCTTCTTGAACCTTTGCAATATCATTAAATGTTGCAGTTGGCAAATCTCTTGCCATTGAAACATTGATGGTGTGGTAGTCTTTTTTATTTGAACCAACAACCATATTAACAGTTCCTTCTAAGCTGTTGTCATAAACAACAATGCAGTCAGAACCAAGATTTAAACCTATTGGTCCAATGTTTCCTGCTGTGAGTCTATCATCATTTTCGGCAGAATAAGCAACGATGTCTTTCTTTGTGACTTTTTTAAGTTTAGCTTCGTTAACTTCTTTGTCACCTCTAACAAAAGCAAGAACGATTCCGTTTTCGCCCTTAATTGCAAATGCAACTGCTTTGATTGTGTGAGCTGCATCAGTTTTTAAAAGTTTGCAAACAGCATCAATTTCTTTTGCATCGCCAGTGAAAACTTCTTCTATATTTCCGTTAACAACTTCTTCTTTAACAGGAACTTTAACAGATTCTGCAACTTCTTGATTTGATTTATATCCACAGTCACACAAAATGAGTTCGTCTTCACCTGAATCATTGATGCTCATAAATTCATGAGCAACAGAACCACCCATCATACCAGTATCAGATTTAACTGAAATGAAATTTTTGAGACCAATTCTCTTATAAATGTTTTCATAAGCATCGTGAACTCTCATATAATACTTGTCAAGGTCTTCCATTGAAGTATGGAAAGAATAAGCATCTTTCATTGTGAATTCTCTTACTCTTATAAGTCCACCACGACTTCTTGGTTCATCTCTAAACTTTGTTTGAATTTGATAAACCATAAATGGAAGTTGAGTATGTGAAGTTACCCAGTTTTTGGCAAGATGAACACTTGCTTCTTCGTGAGTCATACCAAGAAGCATTTTGTGATCGTTTCTATCTTCAAATCTAACCATTTCACTTCCGATTGAAGTGTATCTTCCAGAAAGGTCCCAGAGTTCTTTTGGCATTACAACGGGAAATTTAACTTCTTGACCTTCAAGTTTATTCATTTCTTCACGAATAATATTTTCAATTTTTAAACAAGTTTTTTGTCCAAGAGCAGAAAGTGTGTATATTCCATTAGACATTTGTTTCATATAACCAGCTCTGAGCATAAGTTGATGACTTACCATTTTTGCATCAGATGGAATATCTTTTGTTCTAACTCCGCATAATTTGCTAAGTAACATAAATTTCTCCTTTAGTCAAGAATAGCTTTAATTCTTCTAATGCCTGAAGAGCTACTCTCTTCTTTTGTAATTTTAAAGTGATGTAAATCTCCTGTGTTTTTAGCATGAGGTCCACCACAAATTTGTTTATCAACATCACCAATAATATAAACTTTAACTTTTTCGCCATATTTTGAATCGAAGATGCCGTGAGCACCAAAAGCTCTAGCTTCATCAACGGTAAATTCTTGGCAAGTAACTTCAATATTCTTTGAAATAACATCATTAACAAATGCTTCAAGTTCAGCAATTTCTTCTGCAGTCATTTTGTGATCTAAGTTGAAGTCAAATCTAAGTCTTTCAGGTGTGATGTTTGAGCCTCTTTGTTCAACTTGATTGCCAAACATCTTTTTAAGACCAGCAAGCATAATGTGTGTTGCTGTATGAAGTTTTGCATTTTCATAAGAAGAATCTGCAAGTCCGCCTTTAAATGCACCAGCTGATGCAGAACGGCTGAGTTCTTGGTGAGCTTTGTTTGCTTCTTCAAAACCTGCAATATCAACTTCATAACCTTTTTCAGTTGCAAGTTCTTTTGTAAGTTCAATTGGGAAACCAAAAGTATCAAAAAGTCTAAATGCAGCTTTTCCGCTGATTATATTTTCAACAACTTCACCTTCTTTTGCAAATTGTTTGTGTCTTTCAATTCCGTTAATAACTTTTTCAAACTCTCTATAACCTTGGTCAATTGCTTTTGCAAACTTTTCAACTTCTGTGTTGAGTTCAGTTTTGATTTGTTCTCTGTTTTTAACCAAAATGTCATAATCGTATGAATAGTAATCAATATAGTGGTCAACCACATCATTAAAGAATTTTGTATCAAGACCAATCTTTCTTGCATGGTTAACAGAACGACGAATAAATCTTCTTAAAATGTAACCTTGACCAACATTTGATGGTTTGATTGCTTTTTCATCACCCAAAATGAAGATTGAACTTCTAAGGTGGTCAGCTAAGATTCTGTAAGACTTAACTGTTTCATCTGAATTTTTAATTTCAGCTTTTGAATCCATAAGGTCGATAATTTCTTTAAATACACCAACATCATAGCTGCTCTTAACACCGTTTAAAACACAAATTGTTCTTTCAACACCCATACCAGTATCAATGTTTGGATTATCAAGAAGTTTTGCCTTTTCACCAGCAGCATCAACTCTGTATTGCATAAATACATCGTTCCAAATTTCATTATACTTTCCGCAGTGGCAACCTGGTTTACATTCTGGAGAACATTTTTCTTTGCCAGAATCATAGAACATTTCAGAGTCTGGTCCACAAGGTCCAACACCACTTCCAAGAGCCCACCAGTTGTCATCTTTTGGATTGAAGAAAATATGGTCTTTTGCAATGCCGCATTCTTCCCATGTTTTTGCTGCAAGTTCATCTCTTGGAGCAATTTCATCACCTTCAAAAACTGTAACAGAAAGTTTTGATGGGTCAATTCCAAGATAATCTTTGCTGGTTAAAAACTCATAAGAAAGTTTAATCATTTCATCTTTTGGACAAGCACCAAGATACCAGTTTCCAAGCATTTCAAAAAATGTGTTGTGGTTATAGTCGCCAACAGAATCAATATCACCTGTTCTAATACATCTTTGAGTATTGAAAAGTCTGTTTCCTGATGGGTGTTTTTCACCTAAAAGATATGGAACTAACGGGTGCATACCAGCAGTTGTGAATAAAACGGTTGGGTCATTTTCAGGAATAACCGAACTGTTTTGAATTTGAACAAAACCATGTTTTGTGAAAAAATCTTTCCATAATTGTTTAAGTTGTTTATCTGTAATCATAAGTTTCCTCTTTTTTATAAATAATAATTCATTTTGTATTATAATCTAAATATATCTAAAAATCAATAAATTGTAGATTTTTATTGATTATTTTATAAAATTTGGGCATAAAAAAACACTTCTATTTCTAGAAGTGTTAAATCCCTACTAAACATTAAGGAGTCTTAAGATGTGTTTGTTAAGAATCATAAGAACAAGGTCAACGATGTAGATGATATTCCAACCAAGGATTAAACGAAGAATACCAGCAACAATTTTGCCTTCTTTAAATCTTGTAACAGCACCTAAAATCCAAGATGTAATTGGAATAATAGCAAGAATTAAGCTAACAAGTCTGCTTAAACCTAAGTAATCAGATGTCTTTTTTGCCATAAATTTTCCCTCCAAATTTTATTTGCTAATTAAATTATATCAACATATTTTAATAAAAAGCAAACAAAATGACAAAACTTTTTGTGTTTTAACTAAAAAATATTCATATTAAACAATCAGCAGAATAAACTTTAATATAAAGGAGAGAAAAAATGAAAGATATTGTTAAATCAATTGATAACTTACCATGGATTGCAAAAATGTTGTTTTGTTTGCCTGTTTTGAATTTGCTTTGGGCAATTTATAGAATTGCAAAAGGTTCATCAACAAACAATGTTTTAATGTTGGTTGTTGGAATTTTGTGGATTTTCTTAGGAACAACTGTGCTTTGGATTGTTGACCTTGTTTGCACTATTGTTTGGAAAAAACCAACTGTTGTTGCATAACACAAAAAGATATGGATTTTCCATATCTTTTTTTTCTAGCAGATATATTTTAATAGTTTTGCCCTATCTTTTTCTGAAAATAAATAAGCTGCTGGTATATCAATTGGCAAAAATGCACCACAACATTTGTTATTTTTTAAATTGATGACGGCCATAATATAAGCAATAATAATCTCTGCAGTAAAGTCTGGATTTGATTTCATTGTCGCAGAAAATTCCATTTTTGCAACGGTTTGATTTTTTGTTTTAAAACAAGAAAACACTCTTCCTCTGTGACTCATATTTTGTTTTAATTTCATAACAGTTAAATTTGAAACAAAGTTGACTGTTGTTGGTTGATTTTTAAAATAATTTTGAATATTTTTAATTTTCTTTTCAATATATTTTTGTTTGTTTGCCTCAGCAGAAACATAACAAATTCTTTTGTGAAGTGGTTCATTATTATATTTGTTGTTTCTTATATTTTTTATAGCAATATCATTTGGAACGGTAATAGAAATTCCGTCATCAACATAAGGTACAGTTCTAATAACCGCAGAGTGACCCATACTTATTCCCTTACCCCAAACAGTAATTGGTTTTTCATTTGAAATTGCTAAAAATAAGGTTCTAATAACACTAAATAGACCAGGGTCCCAGCCGCAACAAATAATTGCTCTGTGATTATTCTTTTTTGCTAATAAATTTAAGTTTTTATAATATGATTCAATCTTTTTGTGTTCATCAAATGAATTAATGATGTCAAAATATTCTATAAGTTTTGATGATTGCTCTTCAATATCACTTTTAGAGTTTCCACATAAAATCATAATTGAAATTTTATTTTTATAGGTCAAAATTTCATCATAAGGCTCAATTTTTGTTCCAAATTTAGACTTTATTACTCTTCGTGAAAATATGGCAACAAGATTAAAGTTTTGGTTTGTTAATACAGATTTTTCAATTGCTTTGCCAAGGTTTCCGTAACCCACAATTCCAATATTAATTTTCATAAATATTAAAAATTTCCTTAAGTTTTTGTTTTAGCTTCTTGTCTGCTTCAAAAAGTGGAGGTCTTGGTTTTCCAACCATAAAACCTTGCAAGGTTAAATAATGTTTCACGGGAATCGGATTCACATCTAAAAATAATCCCTTATTGATTTGTTTTAAATGATAATGGCATTTTTTTGCATTAAAAAAATCGCCAGATAGTGCAAAATCACATAGTCTTTGAACCCACTCAGGATAACAGTTAGCGGTGACAGAAATAACACCCTTTGCCCCAATAGACAAAAGTGGAAGTGTTAATCCGTCATCACCAGAATAAACCGCAAAATCATCATCTGTGCCACTAATAATTTCTTCAATTTGAGCAAGGTTTCCACTTGCCTCTTTAATGGCAACAATGTTTTTTATTTTTGATAATTTAATGACTGTTTCAGGTGAAACAGATACGGAGGTTCTAGACGGAACATTATAGATAATAACAGGAATATTTATTGAACTAGCTATTGCCTTATAATGATTATAAAGCCCCGCTTGATTGCATTTATTGTAATATGGAGTAACAACCAGCACTGCACTGGCTCCCAAATGCTCTGCTTCTTTTGATTGTTCAATTGCAGTTTTTGTTGAGTTTGAGCCAGTTCCAACAATAAGCGGAACTCTGCCATCAATTACACACTTTGCAAACTTTATAAGTTTTGTTCGTTCATTTGGGGTGACGGTTGAGGATTCTCCTGTTGTTCCAAGAAGAACAATAGCTTTAGTGTTACTTGCAATTTGAAAATTTATCAAGTTTTTAAGTTCAAAATAATTTATATTATTTGATTCATCAAATGGTGTAACAATTGCAACAGCAGAACCTTCAAAAATCATAAACAACCTCTTTTTATAGGTTATTCAAAAAGATATTTTTTGTGAAAAAAAGCACATACAAATTTGTATGTGCAATAAATTAATATTTTTTGTTAGCTCTTTCTTCTTCAAGATATAAAACTGGGTCATTTGTTCTAACATTGTGTCCATAATAATCATAAACTTCAGGAACACTCATTGTTGTAAGTGATTCAAAGTCAATTTCAAGTTTTTTGCAAAGATTTTGAATTTTTTCAATTGATGCAGCTTCAAATTCAACATAGGTTGGAATAAGTGGCCAAAAATCAATATCAACTTCAACATCGTCTAAAATATATCTTATTCTTCTGTTAGTTTGACTGCTTCTAGCAAAATATCCAAGCTTATTTAAAACTTCATTAGTTGCTGCAAAATCAGAAACAACAATTTCAAGTTCATTTGTTCCATCAATTCCATTATTAACAATTTCTTTGATAGTTAATGTTGTTTCGTCACCAGTTGTTCGAAGTCTTATCCATTTGTTATCATCAACAGGATTAAAATCATAGCAATTTCTGCTCATAAGCCAGTCGCCAACAAATGTTGCATTATGTTTTTTCATAAGTCCAATAAATTCTTCTTCGTTAATGCCAAGAAGTCTTGCTTCAATTTCTTTTTTCATTTTTTACCACCTTTTAATAAATTTTATTTAAAATTGATTCAACAATGAAAGTAACTTATTTGTTTATATTAAAACAGGATCCGTTATGAATCCTGCTTTTTTTTGTAATATTGATATAGCCCAGAAGCAAATTTTGAATCTGAATAAATTGTGTATGGTGAATATTTATCATAATAAAAAGTTGATTTTTCTTTTTTGTCTTTAAGTGTTAAGCCAAGGTTTTTAACTAAAAATTGTTCATCAAATTTGCATCTAGATTCCATAGCAATATATTTAACCATTATGCCATTATAAGCAAGGTCTAAGATTCTTTTTTGAAAGACATCTTCGATGGCCTTGTGAAGTTCTTTGATGTCATAGCCTAAAACATAGGCTTCACTTGCTAAGAATAAGTTAACAGATTCTTCTTTATAGCTAGAAAAGAAACTGTCACGAAACTCTTGAAGTGTTTGATTGTTTTGAATAAAAGCATTAAAAACTTTTGTCTTTATTGGAAACCAAAAACTGTAACCCATTATTGAATTGTCTGACTTGTCTTGAAAAACAAAACACATTTGATTGTATTTTTTAACAATATCTTTGATGCTATCGTCAAAAATAAAATCTTTTGCATAAAATTTTTTATTGATAGTCATACATGAATCAATCATTTCATCAGTTATATGTTTTCCGCTATAGCCCACAATGTCATTATAACCATAGGCCTGAAACTCTTTTTCATATATCATATTTCACCACAAAATAATATAAATTAATACATATTAATGATATGTTTTTTTTGGTAAGATTGTCAAGAAAAAGAGCCGCAAATAATGCAAAAAATAAAAAAGCAGAAAATCATCTGCTTTTTATTATTTTACAAAGTTTGTAAGAATTGTTTTTTCGGACTTTGGTTCTTCAACACCATTTTGTTTTCCTGCTTCAATACACTTTAAAAAGTAAGCCATATTTCTTGCAAGAATTCTCATTGTTTGCAAACCTTCTTCATCTTTTTCAAGATCAGCTGGTTCTCTTCCGTGAACCATATTCCAATATCTTGATGAAATTATTGGCATTTGGGTTATTCCAAAATATTTGTTCATTTGGTCATAAGTTGCGGTTGTTCCTGCTCTTCTTGCAACAATAACAGAGGCTGCAGGTTTTCTTCTAAAAATTTTATTTTTTCCACCGCAACCAGCAGAATAAAACACTCTGTCCATAAATGATGTCATTGCACCCGTCATCGCGGCATAGTGAACAGATGTTCCAAACACAAAACCGTCAGCTGTTTCTGCCTTTTCAACAAATTTATTTACAACATCATCAATTACACACTTGCCAATTTTTGCACAAGAATAGCAGCCAGTGCAACCAGAAATTGCAGAATTTCCAATCCAAAAAATTTCGGTTTCAATACCCTCTTCAATAAGTGTTTTTTCAACTTCTTCAAGAGCTCTTGCGGTTGAGCCGTTTTTGTGTGGACTTCCATTAACTAAAATTACTTTCATAAATATTCCTCTTTTTAATTTTTACAACAAAATTATAGCATAGGTAAATTTTTATTGGCAAACAATCTTTTTTGTTTTAAATAATTATATAATGGAAAAAATTAGTGTATGAAAAATATTTTATTATATTTAAGTGCTTTTATTCCAATGTATGCTTTGGTTTTAATAAAGCAAATAATTGAAATTATTGTTGGAAATATAAAATTAAATTTTTTGAATATATTTGTTGTTTCTATGTTGCTAATTGTAATTATTTTGGGTTTGCTGGGTTTAAAGTTTGAGATTTTCACAAATTATGAAACTGTTAAAGAAGTTGTAATCACTGAAAAAACAAACACAACAGACCAACACTTTTTGGGATATTTTTCACTTTTTGTTTTGTTTGCTATAACATTTGATTTGTCAAAAATTAGTATGCTTGTGGTTTTTATTTTAATAATATCAATGATTGCCGTGGTTTATGTAAAAAACAAATTGTTTTATATTAATCCATTTTTAAATATTTTAGGTTTTAATTTTTATGAAATAACTTATAAAACAAAAAATTGCGATACAAAAAAGACTACGAAAATATTTTTTAAGGGAGATTTGCTTTTAAATAAAAAATATATAATAAAAGTAAAAGATGAAAATTTTACCTTTTTAATCGAAAAATAATATAAACTATTTGTGTAACGATAATTTATCATAAATGAAAATTAAATAAAAAAAGAGCAGTGTTTCCACTACTCTTCTTTGGTGCCGTTGGCCGGACTTGAACCGGCACGGACATTTCTGCCCGAGGGATTTTAAGTCCCTTGCGTCTGCCTATTTCGCCACAACGGCATATAATTTCAACAAACATAATTATACACAAATATATTCAAATGTAAAGAAATTTTTAGAAATTAAATAAAATTTTAATAAAAAAGTTCCCTGTTTTGGGTTTACAGAGAACTTTTTTAGATTGTTTTTTTACTAGTCATCAAGTTTAATAACAATATTTTCATGTTTTGATGTTTCAAATTTTGTATATTTAACACCGCAGTTATCGAATAAGTGTTTAGAAGCAACATTTCCATCTGTTCCAGCATACTTGTCGCTCTTATAGATAACTTCTTTAATACCTGATTGAATGATAGCTTTTGCACACTCATTGCATGGGAATAAATCTACATAAATTTTAGCACCTTCGAATTCTTTTCTTGAACCACGATAGTTTAAAATTGCATTGAGCTCTGCATGACAAACAAACATATATTTTGTGTCAAGAGCAGAACCTTCTCTTTTCCAAGGAAATTTATCATCATTAAAACCGTTTGGTGCACCGTTGTAACCACAAGCCAAAATTCTATTATCTTTTGAAACAATACAAGCACCAACTTGTGTGTTTGGGTCTTTACTTCTTTTTGCGGTTAAAACAGCAATTGACATAAAGTATTCGTCCCATGAAATATAATCTTCTCTTTTATCCATAACCCTTACCTCAATTTCATTATAATATATAAATTTAAGATAATCAATAAAAAAATGAAAAAACAAAAACACCAACAATTGTTGGTGTTTTAATGGAGGCGACACTCAGAATCGAACTGAGGATAAGGGTGTTGCAGACCCGTGCCTTACCGCTTGGCGATGTCGCCATTATTTTTTGTAAAGTAAACGGCAAGTTATTCACTTGCCGCTCAACTTTAATATGGAGCGGGAAACGAGATTCGAACTCGCGGCATCTGCCTTGGCAAGGCAGCGCTCTACCACTGAGCCATTCCCGCATAAAGTAAATTACTCGCCCCACACAGCTAAGGTGCAGTGCGAGTAATGATTGGTGGGGGCTATAGGGCTCGAACCTATGACCGTCTGCTTGTAAGGCAGATGCTCTCCCAGCTGAGCTAAACCCCCGCTTGTTCGTGCGAACAATAGTAATATACCAAATATTATTTACAAATGCAAGTGTTTTTATAAAAAAAATAAAAATTTTTAAAATTTTTTTAATTTAACACGATTTTGTTTAAAATATTTGATGAATATTGGGTTTCGCCTTTCTCTAAAACTTTGGCATAAAGGTTCCCGTCTAATTTAATTTGTTCAAGAATTTCTTTTGCTTTTGAATATGTTTGAGAGTTGAGTCTTGAAAATAGTCCATTATCTGAACCGTGTTGGTTTGTTCCCATTATGCTGCCAGAACCTCTAGTTTGTTGGTCAAATTCTGCAATTTCAAATCCGTTTGAGTGTGATTTGAAAAATGAAATTCTTTCATAAGACTTTTCAGATAAGTTGTTTGCCAAACAAAAGCAAAATGATTCTTGACCTCGTCTTCCAACTCTTCCCCTGAGTTGATGAAGTGTTGCAAGTCCAAATCTTTCAGGTGAAACAATAACTAAGATATCTGCATCTGGAATATCAACACCAACTTCAACAATGGTTGTTGAAACTAAAATCTTAATATTGCCTTGTTTAAAACTTTCAATAATTTTGTTTTGCTCATCTTTTTTAAGTTTTCCGTGAATCAATCCAACAATGTTTTTATCAAAAACCTTTGATAATTTGTCATACATTGATTTTGCAGAAAATTTTTGAATATCGTCATCATCATTTTCCTCATCAATTTTTGAGCAAACAACATAAACTTTTGAGCCATCTGAAATTTTTGAATCAATATATTTCCACATATCAATTTGTTTTTGTGGTACAACAATATTGGTTTGAATTTTTGATGGTTTTGGTCTTTCGTTGATGACGGAAATGTCAAGGTCACCAAATATAACAAGACTAAGCGATCTTGGAATCGGAGTTGCACTCATAACCAAAATATCAGGATTGTTTCCCTTTTGTTTAAGTTTTGCCCTTTGTTCAACACCAAATCTGTGTTGCTCATCAACAATAGCAACAGACAAGTTTTCAAATTCAACAGAATCAGAAATTATTGAATGAGTTCCAATAATTATTTTTGCTTTTCCAAATCTAATATTTGCAAGTGCCAAGTGTTTGTCAAAACCTTTGACAGATGCTGAATAATATGCAACGGTTTCAGCACCAAACAGTTTTTTGGCGGTTTCATAATGTTGCTTTGCCAAGATTTCGGTTGGTGCAATAATCGCCGCCTGATAACCATTTTTTGCCGCCAAATAAGCAGCAAACATAGCAACAAGGGTTTTTCCTGAACCAACATCACCTTGAAGAAGTCGATTCATTGCAAATTTGCTAGACATATCTTTTTGTATATCATAAATCGCCTTTTTTTGGTCAATTGTTAGTTTGTAAGGAATCAAATTTTCAAATTCTTCAAAAATTAAATCAACATTATTATATTTTTGTGATTTTTGTGATTTATATATAGTTTTATGATATTCATTTATAGAAATTAATGGAATCAAATTTTCAATATCAATTCTGTCGGTCGCAAGATTCATTTCGTCAAAACTTTGCGGATTATGAACAATTTGATATGCGGATTTTAAGTCTAATAAATTATATTTATATAACAATTTATCTGGTATAACTGAAGAAATATCAAGTTTTTTGATTGCATAGTTAATAGAATCGTGCAAAACCTTTTGACCGATTCCTGAAATAGTGTGATATACTGGCAAAAGCCCCAATTGTTCGAAACTTTCAGGAGTTTTTGATAGGTTAACAATAAAAGTATTCTTTTTTGTTGGGCTGTTTTTTCCGTAAAGGTAAATTTCTTGACCGATGTATAAATTTGCTTTCATATAAGGTTGGTTATACCAAACAGCATTAAAATTATGACCTTTTTCATCGCCCATTTTGCAAGTTACAAATGAAAAGTTTGTTCTAATTTTTACAACTTTGGCAGATTCATAAACAGTTGCTTTGATAAGTCTAACCTTGCCATCATCTTGATATGGTTCAGTTTTTGAGAAGTCATAATATTTATATGGAAAATAAGAAATTAAATCTTCAGCAGAAAAAATGTCATTTTCTTCAAATGACTTCTTTCTTGATTTACCAATGCCAGAAATTTCTTCAAGTTCCATAAAACAATTATATCAAAGTGAAAATTTTGTGGCAAGAAAAAAGAGATATGTGAGTTGCACATATCTCTTTTGATTTTTTTATTCAAGTGAAATCAAATAATAGTAAAGTGGTTGGTCACCTTGGTGGCAATCGATTTCAAGATCAGGATATTTATCTTTAAGAGTATCAACAAGAGCACCTGCATCAACTGGAGATACATCAGCACCATAGAAGAGTGAAATGGTTGAAACTTCATCATTCATAAGTTTTTCAATTGTATCTTCGGTAACTTTGTTAACATTGTTGCCCTTTGTTAAGATTTTCTTATCGCCAAGACCAATGATGTCTCCTTCTTTAAGTTTGAATCCATCCATTGATGTTGTTTTAACAGCATAAGTAACAGAACCAGAAATAACACCTTTGATGCCTTCTTCAACATTTTGTTTGTTTTCTTCAACAGAAAGTTCTGGGTCAATTCTAATTGCAGCAGAAATACCTTGTGGAACAGACTTTGTTGGAAGAACATGAATGTTTCTCTTTGAAAGGTCATTTGCAAGTTCAGCAGCCAAGATGATATTTGAGTTGTTTGGAAGAACGAATACATTTTCAGCAAACACTTTGTCAGCAGCTTTAGCAATGTCTTCAGCACTTGGGTTCATTGTTTGACCACCCTCAATTACATAGTCAACATTAAGATCTCTGAAGAGATTTGCAAGGCCTTCACCAGCACAAACTGAAATAAGACCAATCTTTTTAAGTTCTTCAGGTTCTTGTTGAACTTTGAGAGCTCTAAATTGTTCAAGCATATTTTCAATCTTAACACCGTTAAGTTCACCAAGTTTTAATGCATGAGTAAGTGCAACACCTGGTTGGTTTGTATGAACATGCACTTTGATAAGGTTAAGGTC
>JAZRNH010000028.1:0-3863 GCA_045648025.1 Clostridia bacterium | reverse complement strand
GCATCTTTTTAACAACTGAATTATCGTCTTTATAAAATATCAATAATGTGCCGTTGTCGATTTCACAAATAAGGTCTCTTTTTGTTGACAATTTTTCATCATAAAGCACTTTTAAAATTGAGCCATCATCTCTGAAAATTGCAATTGTGTTGATATATTTTTTTGGTTCGCCTTCGTTTAAACCTTGCAAAACTTCAATGTAGTTTAAGAGGAAATATTTTTGCTCAATAACCTTGTATTGGTTGATATAGTTAAAGTTGATTGTAACTTCGTTAACAGAGCCGTCTGCTTGAAGCGAACAGAAACTTGCTTGTCCTTGTGTTTCTTGGTCTTTGTTGATGCCAAGAATCAAGAAGTTTCTTGGAGAAACTCTTTTAACTGAAATGTCAAGGTTGCTTGACAAACTCAAAAGATTGTAACCAAGTTTTTTCTCATCATTAAACAAAATAATTTTTGTGTAATATTCATCAAACAAGTTTTCCATTGAAAACAAAACATTAAAGTCAAGATATGAATACATATCTGAAACATATTTTCTGTTGAGCTTTGTGTTTTCAACATACTTGCCGTCAACAATGTCAAATGAACTTTCTTCAACGGTTTCTTGAACTTTGTATTTAATTTCCTTTTTTTCAATAAATATTTTAGCCATAATTTCACCCTGATTTTATAAGTATTTTTTTGCGATTATATTTTGCTAGTATTACATTTTATAGTATATAAAAGAAAAAAAAGAGTGTCAAACAATTTTGCCCACTCTTTTATTATGATTTTATAATTTAATTTTATTTCACAAATGGTTATTTTCCGCTGCTGCCAAATCTTCCACTGCCCCTTTCTGATGCAATTGAACAAAGTTCTTCATAAGAGAGTTCTGTTTCTTCTAAAACTGGAACTTCTTGAAGAACAAGTTGACAAATTGCCTTTGTGTAAGGGTAAACAATTACAGACTCTTTTGCATATGTCACTCCGCCAACTTCAAAACTTTCTGGCATATCATCTGCCGCAACTTTTGAAATAACAATTGGCTTGTCGTTTGTGTTGTATGTCATAATCAAATATTCACCACGGTATCCTGAATCAAAAACACCTGATGATTTTTTCATACCAATTTTTCCGGTTGAGCCTCTTTCTTCAACCTGTGCATAATACTTGCTTGAAAAGGCAATTGCAATGCCTGTTGGAACAGCCCTGGTTTCGTGTGGCTTTATAACAAAATAATCTTCTTCAAAATTTGCATAAAGATCGTAACCTGCATCTTCAAGTTTTTTTGTTGGAACAATAGCAGTTTCACGAATTTTTGCAAACACAATCTCGTTTTCTTTTAATTCATAACTCATTTTTGTATCTCCTTATCTAACAATAAAAGTATATCAAAAAACAGTCACAAAAACCAACTAAATTGTATCAAAATCGAATATTTGTTTATTTTTATACAAATTAACCACCATTGAAGCTCTGATTTGAAAAATTGTATATTTTGCTTTAAATTTTGCAATTTTTTACATTTAAGCAGTTTTGGAGCTTATTGAACCCAACCAGTTAAATCCCTTTCACAAAAAATCTGGTTTGTCAAACAAAAATAAAGTTCACTCAACCGTGACACTTTTGGCAAGGTTTCTTGGTTGGTCGGGGTTTATATTTTTTAAAATCGACACCCGGTATGCCAAATATTGTGCCTGTGCTGCCACCAAAATTTGTGACAATATTTCATCTTCTTCATCAACAAAAATCACTTCGCCATCAATGGTTTTGTTGGAATAGATAATAGATTTTGCACCCCTTGATTCAGCTTCATTTTTTGAGCTGATCGTTTTTGACAAAATTTTATTTTGATTTAAAAACACAAAGAGTGGTGTGCCTTTTTCAACCATAGCAAGAAATCCGTGTTTGAGTTCACCAGATGGATATGCCGTTGCATTAATATAAGAAACTTCTTTGAGTTTCAGTGCGGCTTCTTTTGCAGAAATATAGTCCATATCTTTGCCAATAAACACAGCCATATTTTTGTCTTTTAACTTGGCTGCAATGCTGTCTATTTGTTCTGTGTTGAAATTCAAGATTTTTTGTGCGACGGCTCTTAATTTTGTTTTGGCGATTTCAAATTTGTTTTTGCCTAAAAAATAATTACAAAATAAATAAGTTGCTGAAAGCATACACACATAAGCTTTGGTTGATGCCACAGCAATTTCAACCGCCGCCGCAACTGGCAAAACAAAATCGGCTAGTTTGCTGACAGTTGAATATAAAACATTGGTGAGAGCCACCGAAACTGCAGTTGATTTTTTAACCAATTTCATCGCTTCAATGGTGTCGGCGGTTTCACCGCTTTGGCTAATAAAAAAATAAAGTGTTTTTGAGTTTATGAAATTAGGCTCATTATAAATAAACTCACTTGCAATTTCTGCAGATGCGGGTTTGTTTAAAATTTTATTAACAAATTTTGCAGCCATAAGTCCTGCATGGTAAGCCGTTCCGCAACCGATAAATTTTATGTCATCAAATTGGTTTAAAAATTTATCATCAAACCGTTCTAAAACTTTTGTCGATTCATAAACTGATATTTGGTTTAATATTGCCGCTTTTTCTTCCATAATTTCTTTAAGCATAAAGTGTGGAAAGTTTTGCTTGTTTGCCGACTCATATTCACAGCCCATTTGCACCGCTTGTTTTGAAACCACCATTTTTTGCCTGTTATAAAAAATAATTTTGCCGCCGCAAATTTCTGCAAACTCACCATCATTTAAACCGTAACAATTTTTGCTGAAACCATCAAAACAAATCGGGTCTGAAGCAACAATGAAATCACCGCCACATTTTGCAACATAAAGCGGACTTTTTTCTTTTGCCAAAAACATTGTGTTTGGCTTATCTTCACAAATTGCTGCAATTGCAAAGCTTCCTTCTAAAATGTTTGCTGCAGCAATAAACTCATCAATGTTTTTTATGTTTAATTTGTCAAGAAGTTCACAAAAAACTTCGGTGTCAGTTTCACCTTTGGTTTTTAAATTGAATTTCGATTTTAGTTCTTCACAATTTTCAATGATGCCATTATGCACCACCGCCCATTTGTTTCTGCTTGAAATGTGTGGGTGTGCATTAATTTCATTTGAAGCCCCATTTGTTGCCCACCTGGTGTGTGATATCATCAAATTAACAACTTCATTATCTGGCACTTTGTTTAAAAGTTTATCAATGTTTCCGACCGATTTTTGTGATAAAAATTTACCATTCTGAAAACCTGCATAACCAGCCGAATCATAGCCGCGATATTCAAGTTTTTTAAGCAGTTTAATGATGTCTTTTGTTTGTTTTTCTCTTCCAATATAACCAGTTATTCCACACATAAACCAAATTTTGAATCAATATCTCTTATCATTTTTTCAATTTTTTCCGCAACAAATTCTGCCACAGATTCTTCTTTTGATTCTGCCATAATTCTAATGACTGGTTCGGTTCCTGACGGTCTGACGACAAGCCGACCATTTTCTTTCAATTCGTTTTTTGCAGCGATTATTTGTGAATTTAATTCTTGATTTAATATGATTTTATCTTTGTTTTTCACCGCAATATTTTTTTGTTTTTGTGTATATGTTTTAATATTTGCCGCAGCCGAAAGTTTTTGATTGGTTGCAGTTAAAATTTGCATAAGCAAAATTGAATTTAAAACTCCGTCGCCTGTTTGAAATTTGGTTAAGTTGATAATATGACCAGACTGCTCACCGCCTAAAACAAAACCTTTTTCTTTCATTTTTTCAAAAACAAACCTATCACCAACATCTGTCCGTTCAAAATTTATACCCATTTGTTTAAGCTCATTAAGTCGGATCGTAGCCATGTCGTTCTGTGAGCCAAGGAGTTGC
>JAZRNH010000027.1:0-33605 GCA_045648025.1 Clostridia bacterium | reverse complement strand
ATAAACCACATCATTTGCTCTAACAGATTTTGGAATCATTGAATAAATAAATGAAAATGCAAAATTAAAAACAATAAACAAAATTGTTGCAAAAGCTGCATCATAAAGTTCAAAAGACTTCTTTTTTTCAGTAAGCAATGTATTTTCCATTATAATTCCTCTTTTAAATTAAAATTGTTTCCACATTTATTTTGAAATGATAGCCTAAGAAAAACATCTTTGTCAAGTTCAATTCCCTGCTCTTCAAAATAATTAGCATAATTCAAATATGCATGTTCCATAGTGTTGTTATTTTCAGAAATATGCGACAAAACAAAACACTTTGTCCCATTATCATAAAGCCATTTTGCCAGCTCTAAAGACTGGCTATTTGAAAGATGTCCAAACTGTCCATCAATTCTTTCTTTAACAATTTTTGGATAGCTTCCAGATTTCAACATTTTTTCATCATAGTTTGATTCAATAAACACCATTTTTGAACCTTTGATTTCTCTTTTAACCGATTCAGAAACCACTCCAAGGTCGGTAACAAATGCAGCCTTTGACTTGCTTCCAAACACTTTCACTGTATAAGCCACAGGTCTAATCGCATCATGTGAAACTTCAAATGGCTTAACTTCTAAGTCGCCAATAGAAAGTGTGTCATTTTCAAACTTAAAAAGTTTTCCTTCTTTAAATTCAATTTCTTCAAAATAAGGTGATTCTGCAAGTTTTTTATGAACAAAAAATGTCATATCATATTTTTTTGCAAGAGTTTTAACTGCTCTAATATGGTCAATGTGTTCGTGAGTTATACACACTGCCATAATATCTTTTATGTTTTCGCCGATGCTTGAAATTGATTCAACTAACTTTTTTTCAGAAATTCCCGCATCTATAAGCATTTTTGTTTCGCCATAAGATATAAATGTTGAATTTCCTTTGCTTCCCGATGCTAAATTTACTATTCGCATAATTTTCTCCTAGCAAAAACATTTTAGCATAAATAAAAATCATAGAAAAGCAAATATGACTAATTTATCTTTGAAATTATTGAACTTCCATTTAAATATCCTTCAAAAAAGGTTTCTAAATCTTGATGACAAGCCGATTTAAATGCCGAATAAAAATCATCTTTTGTTGCAATTTTAAATTTATTGTCTTGATAATATTTTCTAAAACCTTGAATAAGTTTTTTCTCCCCCACAGTTTGTTTTAAACTATCAAACATAATCACACCCTTCACATAAACCATATATGAATATTCATAATCATTTTGATATTCATTAACTGCAAGATTCATTTTTGAATTTACTTCTCCTCTAATTGTTTGAATAACATCAACATAAAGCAAATAGCTAGACATTGCATCATCAATAATTTCATCATAAGTTATTCCAAAACCGTCATTTGCCGCAAAAAACATTGCTGTTGAATATTCTGACAATGATTCATCAAGCCAAGCCTCTTTTGCTTCGTTGTTTCCAACAACCGAATACCACCACTGATGAGCAATTTCATGCACAATTACCTTTTTATTTTCAACACCGTCATCAATTGAATCTGAAACAAAAACAATTCCCGGATATTCCATACCACCATAAACAAATGGAGTTTTAACAACCGACAATGTTTTGTATGGATACTTTCCAAATGTTTCATTAAAATATTTTATTGCAGCAACTGAAACTGAAAGCAGATCACTAGTGTTTTCATCTTGTTTATATCCAGCATAGCAAACCGTCACCCCATCAACAACTTCAGTTTGCACCAAAAAATTACTAGACAAACACATTGCAAAATCTCTAACAGCCTTTGCTGAAACTTCTGCAACTGTTTTTCCGTTTTCAATCTTCTCACTAACTTCTCCGGTTGATGTTAACTTATATTTTGAATCATAAGAAAGTTTTACGATATAATTTGAAACCGATGAGTTAAATGGGTCACCAGTTGCATAATATGGAGTCATATCAAACTCTCCACCTTCATATTCACAAACCACAGGATACCAGTTTCCAAGATTAACATTATCTTGATAATATCCAAATCTGTGAGTTGAATTTGGAATATCTATCAAAAAATCTATCAAAATATCAATCTTTTCTTCTTTTTTTAAACAGAACCCAAATATAATTTTCAAAATATCTTCATCTTCACCAACAAATTCAAACTGCTTTTCTTCTCCATTAATTTGAACCTTGTTAATCAAAATATCACCATAACTCATTCCATTTGGAAAGCATACAGCCATATTTAATGCAGTATATGGCTTAATTGTTGCAGTCTTTCTAAATGCCCTGGGATATAAATGTAAACATAGAAATTCTAAATCATCACCTGTTTTGTTTAAATATTCAATTGTTTCGCTTCCAACAATCTGTTTAGTTTCATCATTAAAATCTGCAATAATTTCATAATTTGTTAGCCCTTTTGAAACTGCCAAAACCTCATCTTTTTTGCAACCGGTAAAACCTACCGACAAAACCGCTATAATCGCTGAAAAAAACACATAAAAAAACTTTTTCATAAATTGCCTCTTGCCAAAGTTTATGCCAAAATAAGTTGCAATATGAAAAAGTTAAAATTTAATTATTTAAATAGATTTCAAAACCTGCTCTTTGCTCATAGGTTCATAATGTCCTGGATAAGCCATATCAAAATCAAGATATTTTAATTTTTCAAGACTTTGTTCCATTTTAATATCACTGCTGTCGTAAAGGTCAGTTCTTCCAATAGAGCCACCAAGCACCAAATCACCACAAAATAAATTCTTTTCAATCAAATAACAAACAGAATCAGCAGAGTGTCCTGGTGTAAAGATTACTGATATATCAAAACTTCCAATCTTTAATTTTTCTGATAGATATTTAATTTTTTCTTTATTTACCGAAAAAGTCATATCAAGCCTAAGCAAATAAGAACAGTTTAAGTTTGCTGAACCAAACTTATCTTCTGCTCCGGCAACAATATAAACATCACAGCCAAATTCTTTCAAATATTCTTCAATAAACCAAATGTGGTCAAAGTGCAAATGAGTAACAAGCACAGCAAGAACTTTTTTGCCTTCAACAAAAGGCTTAATATATTCAATGTCAGAACCAGCATCAATAATTATTGCTTCATCACCCTTTGTTAAAATATGTGTTTTTTGTTCTAAAATTCCTCTGTATGCAGTTGATAAAACTGAATTAATTTCCATAATATCTCCAATAACAATTATACATAAAACCGCACCAAATTATCATATTTAATAATTTGATGCGGCAAGTTTTTATTTATCAAAATTTATTTTATCTCTTATAATATATTTTGGTCTATTTTGAACCTCATAATATGTTCTAGCCAAATATATATTTGAAATACCATTAAACACAAATGCAAGTGAACCAACAATCGCAACTGTTGGAAACAACCAAGCAACAAGTGGAAGTGAAACTTTGCAAATTGAAAGAACAATAAATGTAGCAAAAGCCAAAAGTGAACAAATTGTTCCAAAAATACCAAATTTCAAAGAAAGTGAAAGTGGCCAACTGCTGTTTGCAACAATGCCATTTGTTGCAAGTTTAAATAACTTCTTAACAGTATATTTTGTTTCACCTGCAAATCTTTCTTTTCTTTCAAATTCAACAAAAGTTTGTTTGAAACCAACCCACTCTGTTATACCTCTTAAAAATCTATCTCTTTCTGGCATTGAAATAATAACATCAATAACCTTTCTGTCAAAAAGTTTAAAATCGCCACAGTTTTTAGGAATATTAAGACCTGTAATGTTTTTGTAAAATTTTGTATAAATTGAAGATGTTGCCTTTTTAAAAACGGTTTCACCTTTTCTAACAAGTCTTTTGCCGTGAACAATGTCATAGCCTTCTTTCCACTTTTCAATCATAGGAATAATCGCTTCAACTGGATCTTGAAGGTCAACATCAATATCAATAATAGCTTCGCCTTGTGCCTCAGAAAAACCCGCAAGAAGCCCTGCTTGTTGACCAAAGTTTCTTGAAAAATTAATAACTTTAACTTTTTTATCTTTCTTTGCAAGATTTGCTAAAATTTCTTCGGTTTTATCTCTGCTTCCATCATTGATAAAAATAAGCTCATATTTTTCTTTTGTGCTGTCCATAACTGGAACAATTGCCTTATAAAAAGCATCAATTGTTTCTTCTTCATTATAACAAGGAACAACAACGGAATATTTAACTGCCATAAAATTCTCCTTAAGTTAACCCTATTATGCTTGAAAATATCAGCAATTGTCAATTTTATTTCACATAAAGCAAAAATAATTATAAAAAATGACCTGTTTTTTTACAGGTCATAATCTTATTTCACTTTAACTGCGGTTGCATTTTCAATACCTTTAAATTGAAAATCAAACCACTCAATGTTATTCAAATATCTATAAAGTGCTCTATACACTCCGCCGTGAGCAACAATCAAAATATTTTCATTAGAGTTTTCAATTTCTTTAAAAAAGTCCTCAACTCTTCCACATAAACTTTCAACAGATTCTGCAGAAAATCTCTCTGGAAAATTGTGTAATTCTTGGTGCATTTCTTCTGTCCAATCTTTCATACATTTACCCTGAGCAGTTCCACCATAAACTTCAATGAGTCTGTCATCAACAATAATCTTTGCTGACTGTTTTTCGTTAATGATTTCTGCTGTCTTTTTTGCCCTTTGAAGTGGCGAAGAATAAATTATGTCAAACTTAAAACCAGCAAGTTCATCTCTTGCCTTTTCTGCTTGTTTGATTCCTTTTTCATTTAATGGAATATCTAAGTGACCTTGCATTTTGCAATCTTTATTAAATTCTGTTTCGCCGTGTCTAATAAAATATATCATAGTTAAATTTTATCATAAAAACACCATAATCGCAACAAAAAACCAAGGCAAATCGCCTTGGCTTTTTTTATTTTAAATTAACAACAAATTCGCCGTCACTTTCGGAAATTTCAAGTGTTATGTTTGGCATAACACCACCAGAAAGAATAGCTTTTGCAACCTTTGTTTCAATTTCTCTTTGAATAAATCTTTTGAGTGGTCTAGCACCAAAAGCAACATCATAACCTTGTTCAACAATCTCATCTTTTGCTCTATCTGTCACTGTTAAACCAATTTGTTTTTCTTCAAGTCTTTTAGCAAGTCCACTTAAAATCAAATCAACAATTTCTTTTATTTGTGACTTTGAAAGTGGTTCAAAAATAACAACTTCATCAAGCCTGTTTAGAAACTCTGGTCTAAATGATTGCTTCAAAATTTTATGCACAGAATTTGTCGCTTCGGCAGAAATTTTTCCATCATCTTGAATACCATCTAAGATAACATTTGCAGCAAGGTTTGAAGTCAAAATGATAATAGTATTTTTAAAGTCAACTGTTCTTCCCTGTGAGTCAGTTATTCTTCCATCATCTAAAATTTGAAGCAAGATATTAAACACATCTGGGTGTGCCTTTTCAACCTCATCAAAAAGAACAACCGAATATGGTTTTCTTCTTACCGCTTCAGTAAGTTCACCACCCTCATCATAACCAACATATCCAGGAGGTGCACCAATAAGTCTTGAAACAGCAAACTTTTCCATATACTCACTCATATCAATTCGAACAAGATTTTTCTCATCATCAAAAAGTGCTTCGGCAACTGCTTTTGAAAGTTCAGTTTTTCCCACACCAGTTGGTCCTAAAAACAAAAATGAACCAACAGGTCTGTTTGGGTCAGATATTCCTGCTCTTGACCTTAAAATTGCCTCTGAAACCTTTTCAACTGCTTCATTTTGACCAATAACTCTTTTGTGCAAAATTTCGGCAAGTCTGACAATCTTTTCCCTTTCACCTTCTGTGAGTTTTGAAACAGGAATTCCTGTCCATCTTGAAACAATTTTTGAAATTTCTTCATCGGTAACTTTATTTCTTAAAAGATTATTGTTTTTGCTTTTTTCATAAATCTTTTCTTGTTCTTCAAGTTCTTTTTCAAGTGTTGGCAAAGTGCTATATTGAAGTTCTGCTGCCTTGTTTAAATCATATTCTTTTTTTGCAAATTCAATATCAGCTTTTGTTTTTTCAATTTTTTCTTTAAGATTATTGATATTTTCAATTGCAGACTTTTCATTTTGCCACTTTGCAGTCATTGCAGAATATTTTTCTTTTTGTGATGCAAGTTCTTTTTGAATTTTTTCAAGTCTTGCAGCTGAAATTGAATCAGTTTCTTTTTTAAGTGCAGCTTCTTCAATTTGAAGTCCTATAATTTTTCTGTTAATTTCGTCCATTTCTGTTGGCATTGAATCAATTTCAGTTTTAATACTAGCACAAGCCTCATCAATAAGGTCAATTGCTTTGTCTGGCAAAAATCTGTCAGTGATATATCTGTTAGAAAGTGTAGCCGCTGCAACAATTGCAGAATCGGCAATTTTTACACCATGAAAAACTTCATATCTCTCTTTTAAACCTCTAAGTATGGTGATGGTATCTTCAACTGTTGGTTCATTAACCAAAACTGGTTGAAATCTTCTTTCAAGTGCTGGGTCTTTTTCAATATATTTTCTATATTCATCAAGAGTTGTCGCACCAATACAGTGAAGTTCTCCCCTTGCAAGAAGCGGTTTTAAGATGTTTCCCGCATCCATTGCACCATCACCTTTTCCAGCACCAACAATTAAATGAAGTTCATCAATAAACAAAATGATTCTGCCTTCGCTTTTTTTGATTTCTGTTAAAACCGCTTTAAGTCTTTCTTCAAACTCTCCACGATATTTTGCACCAGCAACCAAACTTCCCATATCAAGAGCAAAAATTTCTCTATTTTTAAGCGAACTAGGAACATCTCCCTTAAATATTCTAATTGCAAGACCTTCTGCAATGGCAGTTTTTCCCACACCAGCTTCACCAATTAAAACAGGGTTGTTTTTGGTTTTTCTAGAAAGTATTCTTATCACATTTCTAATTTCATCATCTCTGCCAATAACAGGGTCAAGTTTGTTGTTTTTTGCCATCTCAGTAAGGTTGTTACCATACTTTTTCAAAACATTATATGTATTTTCTGGATTTTGATTAGTTACCCTTTGATTTCCTCTAACTGCTAAAAGTGCTTTCAAAAAAGAATCTTTATTGATTCCATATTTTGAAAACAATTTTGAAACTGTTGAATTTGATTTTAAAATCAAACCAAGCATCAAATGTTCAACCGAAACAAAATCATCTTGCATATTTTTAGCCTGTTTTTCTGCTTCCTGAAACACTTTGTTTATGTCGCTTGAAGCATAAACTTGCGAACCGCCAGACACTCTTGGCATTTTTTCAATCTCAGATTTAGTTTCTTCTGCAAGTTTGTTACTATCAATTCCTTGCCCTTTTAAAACCTCTGAAATAAGCCCGTCTTCTTGCGATAATAAAGAGTATAACAAATGCTCTTCTTGAATTTCACTATTGCCATACTCAGTGGCTAAACTTTGTGAAGATTGAATCGCATTAAGTGATTTTTCTGTAAATTTTTGAAAGTCCATAAATTGCCTCCAATAAAAAAACTTGCTTTATGAAAAATTGTTCCCATAAAACAAGTTTAATATACCACCTTAATTTAGCACTGTCAAGTTTAGAGTGCTAAAAATGTATAAATTTTTATTCTTTTTCCTTTGATTGTTTTTCAGAATATAATTCTTTAAGTTTTTCAATAACCACTTCAATTTTTTCATTAATAACAAGATTTGCAAGATTATCATAAGGTGTTTGTTGAAGATTTATAAGCACCAAATTTTTGCCACAAAAATAATTTCTAACAAGCGAAGCAGCTGGTTGAACCACCAAACTGGTTCCAACAACAATAACTGTATCTGCAAAAGAAATCAACTCTGCTGCACCTTCAAAAACATTTAAATCAAGAGGCTCTTCATAAAGCACAACATTTGGTCTTACAATTCCGCCACACTCATTGCATTTTGGAATATCTTCTGCTGCCAAAATATAATCTAAATCATATTTTTTGCGACAATCTTCACAATAGTTTTCAGCAATTGTGCCATGAATGTTAAACACATTTTTGCTTCCCGCTTTTTCATGAAGTCCGTCAATATTTTGAGTTACAACAGCAGACAACTTTCCTTGTTTTTCAAGTTCTGCAAAATATTTATGAGCCACATTTGGCTTTGCTTTTGCAAAAACCATATTATCTTTATAAAACTCAAAAAATTCTTTTGTGTTTTGCTTATAAAAGTGATGAGAAATCGCCTCTTCTGGGCTAACACCATACTTGGTAAGCCCAGTGTTATAAAGCCCACCAGCTGACCTAAAATCAGGAATACCCGAAGGCACACTTATTCCTGCACCAGAAAACAAAACAATGTTTTGCGATTCATCAATAATCTCTTTTAATTTTTTTATTTTATCTTCCATAACTAAACCTTAAACTTTCCTGTTAAAATTTCTTGAACTTCGTCTTCAACAGTCTTTTTATCTGTCCACAAAAATTGAGAATCTTTATATCCTTGGCTCATAAATTTTGCAATATGCTTGTCAACCCTATTAACGGCAAATTCTTCACCCCTAGACTCATCTCTTTGTTTAACAGTATCTCTTTCAGCCATTAAAACCACAAAATGAATTTCAAAGTCCGCAAGTTCTTTTTGAATTAAATCAAGGTCGTCTGCATAAATGATATAATTTAACACAACATCAATATCAGCAGATAAATAATTTTTTGCAAGACATATCATATTTTTCCACATAAGATCAACATGATTGCCTTCAAGCCAAGGCGAAACACAACCCTTTTTAACTTGATGATAAATTTCATCACCTTCCAAAACCGCCGCTTTTTCAAGTTTTTCAACCAAAGCAGTTGTAACTGTTGATTTTCCAACACCTGCAGGTCCAGTTAAAACAAAAAGTCTAGCCATAATCATTCTCCAAACAAAAAAGTTAGCACAAATATATGCTAACTTTATTTTACTATTTATCCAAACATTTATCAAGCGATTCAATAATTGCAGCTTTATCCATTTTTTGACCAATGAAAACAAGCTTAACCATACGGTCGCCAACACCTTCTTTCCAATCTTTCTTGATATCTGGATTCATTTTAATATATTCAAGTTTTTCTCTTTCAGGAAGTGCATCAATCCAATAATCAGCTCTGCCAACAGTTTTTTGTGGACCAGCTTGTTCAAAGATATACATATTATCATTGTCACTTGAAAACCACATTAAACCCTTTGCTCTAATAATTGATTTTGGCATTTGATCAACAAACATTCTAAATTTGCTTTTAACAATTGGCTTTCTTCTATAATAAACAAATGAACCAATTCCATAAGCATCTTCTTCGTGATGATGATGGCATTTGCAATTTGGATCATGACACTCATGACCGTCGTGATGATGGTGTTCATGATCATGATGATGTTCTTCACCATGCTCATGGTGATGCTCATGATGACACTCTTCACAATCTTCTTTTCCATGCTTTTCACAAGCTTCGTGATGATGCTCATGATGTTCGTGATGTTCATCTTCATCATGGTGGTGATGATGATGTTCGTGATGATGCTCTTCTTCGCCGTCATCAACAGGTTTTTCAAGTTCTTTCATCCAACCGGCAGACATACAAGCTTTGTCAAAATCAAAAGCATTTGTATCCATAATTTTAGAAACAGAAACCACACCAAACTCAGATTCAATAAGTTCTGCTTCTGGTTGAAGTTTTTTGATAACAGAAATAACTTTGCCCTTTTCTTCTTCAGAAACTTGGTCAACTTTATTGATGATTACTTTGTTGCAGAACTCAATTTGAGAAATGATTAAGTTAACAATATTTTTATCTTCTTCATTATCTTTTTCAAGATTGCTTCCACAATCAAATTCTTTTGCAAGTCTAAGCGAGTCAACAACACAAACAACATTGTCAAGTCTGCATTTGCAAGGCAAATCATAAGCCTCAGACATATCAACAACCATTGCAATTGATTGAACAATTGGCATAGGTTCACTAGCACCAGAAGCTTCAATCAAAATATAATCAAACTTGTTTGATGAAATAAGTTCAGCAATTTGCTTCATAAGATCTTCTTGAAGTGTGCAACAAATACAACCATTTTGAAGTGCAACCAAACTATCATCTGCAGTTGAAACCACATTTCCAGCAGCAATAAGGTCTGCATCAATATTCACTTCGCCAATATCGTTTACAATAACAGCAACCTTATAATTTTCTTTATTATTCAAAACATGGTTCAAAAGTGTAGTTTTTCCAGCACCAAGATAACCAGTTAAGAGTGTGATAGGTATAACTTTTTTCATAATATCTCCTTTAAAACACATACATTATAAATCTTTTATAAAATTTTTCAACAGAAATTTTAATTATTATTCAAAATACCAATAATCGCTTTTAAAACCGATCCATATTTTCCAATGGCAGTTTCACCTTTGTTAACTAAAAAGTCTGAAAAGTCAATCATTTCTTCATTAATTTCAAGTTTGCCGTCTTTTCTTGAAATTACGAATCCTTTAATTTTGCCCTCTTCTTTTGTGAATATCTCAAGAGCTTCTTCTGGCTTAACTTTAACTAGTCCATCAAGTTCATTTGGGTCATATTCAAAATTAGAAAAGTCGCCATTAAACTCACAGGCAAAAATATTAGCAAAAACTCTGTCATGAAATTCACTGCCATCAGACTTGATTTTATCTAACACAAATCTAATAGTTTCCAAATGAATCGCATCTGTATATTTCACAGGGTATCCAATTTCTTCTCTAATTTCTCTAGCAAAACCCTGTTCAACAGTTTCTCCCGCCATAACATGACCAGAAGCTGTTGTATAAAGTTTTTTCTCATCTGCTCTTTTTTGAAAATAAACATATCCATCCTTGTCAAAAAGCCAACAATGCACAGTTTTGTGCCAAAGAGCTTGTTTATGAACAACTCCCCTTTCTTCTTTTCCTAAATGATTGCCATTTTCATCATAAATATCTAAAAATTCCATAGGTAACCTCTGTTATCATTATAACATATTTTCAATAAATACCACAAACTTTTCAAATGTATTGAAATATTAAACATTTAGAATTATAATAAAAATATGAACACAAATTTAAATGAATTTTTTGAACATCTTGAATCTGTTTTGCCAGACCAAACAACAATAGTTTTTAAAAATCATAAACTAAACCAAACCTTTGTACTAATGGCAATCAAAGGCAGTCATAATAAAATTATGATTCTTGATCCTAGTGACGATATGAGTGATATTGCAACACTTTTATATACAGCCCGTGGACATAAAACTTTCATATCTTCTTTTGAAGTAAATGAAAACTATCAACAATGCGGACTTGGGAGACTTTTGTTTGAAATCGCTCTCACCCACTCTGATATTCTTGGAATCACCACCGTTTATGGTGATGCTGACCCAATAAACAACATAAAGGGTGTTTCTGGAGAACCGGGTATTTCATTTGAAGATGAAAGAACAGCAATTAAAACCATCTACCAAAAACTAGGTTGCAAAATTAAAAACGATGATAGATTTTATCAAGATTGGAAAAAAGGTGAAAAAATAAAACAAGCCTGTCCACTTGTTTTAAAAACTGCATACTTACTTGCTGAAAAAGATGGTTTTATTAAAGACCAAAATCAACCACAATAAAATAAACACAAAAAAAACAAATGCTTATTTAGCATTTGTTTTTCTTCTTTTTGATGAAGCATTTTTATTTTCTAATTTCTTGAGTTCTTCAAGCACTCTTATGATAAGATTTGTAACCTTCTTTGTGTCTCCTTCACAAACGGTATCAATGTTATCGAGTTTTTCTTGAAGCATTTCTCTTCCAACAGAAGTGATGTTATAATAAATTTCTCTTTTATTATACTTATCTTTATGGCTTTCAATTTGTCCATCTTTAATCATCTTCTTAGCGAGGATTGCAAGATTTGACTTAGCAATGTTAAGCTCAGCAATAAGTTCTTTAGGAGTAACTGTTTCTTTTCTATCCAAAATGTAGAGAATTTGATAAGTGTTGCTGAAAATACCAGCTGACTCTCCTTTTCCTTCTGCGATTCTGTCAGAAATGAGTTTTAGCTCAACAATGTTTCTTGAAAATAAATTGCTTTCTTGTGTGTTTATCTCTTTCATAGCCTTAATTATATTTAAATAACAACTTTTGTCAACCCTATTTTTAAAAAAAATTATGAAAACATATCAAAAGCCTCTTTTATCCTGTGATTTTTTCCAAATTCTTCCAGTTGACTTTGCCAAAAATGTTTTTGAGAAAGGTTTGCCAACAATCACCAAAAACTTGTTAAATCCACCAGTCACAACAACTTTCTTTTTCTTTTTTAAAGCCTTCAACGAAATTTTTGCAACCTTGTCAGTGTCAGTGCAAGAAAGTTTTCCACCAAGCCCCATAGACTTAATTGAATCTTTCATGGCTTGAGAGGTTGCCATTCCACCAGGACACACAGTAGTTATAACAACATTTTCATCTTTAAGTTCAATTGCAAGAGAAATCATCATTGAAACCAAAAATGACTTTGTTGCTGCATAAACCGCCATATGTGGAATCGGATAACTTGAAGCCACCGAAGCCACCGTTAACACTTCAAACTTTTCATCTTTGTTTCTTTCTCTCAAAAACTTCATAGTGAGATCAACTGTTCCTTTGCAGTTAACTTCAATAGCTGTCAAAATTTCATTGTCTTCAAACTTCAATGTATCCCCTTCAATAATAACACCTGCATTATTAATAAGTCTGTTAACTTCAAGTTTGTTTTTCTTTGCAAATTCAACAACGGCTTTTCTGTCTTCTGATTTAGACAAATCACAAATAACCGTTTTGACATCAATGTCTTTAAACTCTTCGCTAAAATCTTCTAAAAGCTTTTTGAGTTTTTTTTCACTTGTTCCAGAAAGTATCAAATTTTCTTTATTTTTTGCACAAGCTTTAACAAAAGACCTTCCAAGGCCCCCACAAGCACCTGTGATAACTGTATATTTTTTCATTATATTCTAAGCCCCTTTGGATATAAATTTCTAAGACGATTTCCAACGATTTTAACTCCGCCAAGTGGATAACCATTTTTAGTAACAACAGCATATCCTTTGCCATAAGCAGATGAAATTAATTCTTCGCCGTGCAAATATTTTTTCAACTCATCATCTTGAAGTTCAATTTTATTTTTAAACAAATCAGAATATGCCATAAACATTGAGTGATTTGGTTCAAATCTATCTTTTAAAAATGCCCCAACTTTAACTCCAATTGTATTGAATTTTAAAGTATCAATGGCCGTTTGCAAATCACCATCAAATTGTTTTGGAACCATATAAACAGTTTCGCCAACTTCATAAATTCTGCCGTCAATTTTTTCTGTTAAGTTTTCGCTTTCAAAGTTTTCAAAAATACTTCTTTTTGCTCTATGCACCCCTTCAATTGCTCTAAAATGCTTTTTTGTGTGCATTACAGATTCTCTTTCACCGTCTAAATTTTTAAACACTGCAACAAATTGACCTTCACCTTTGCCAGAAAATGGATAAAACTTTCTAGCTTCTTTGCCATTTTCAACGGTTAAATCTGCTGCAATTGTCGATTTTTTAACAGTCTCAGGAACTTCTTCAAGCTTATAATTAAAGTTCTTCAAAAACCACAAAACAATATCTTCATCTTCTTCTTTTGAATATGTGCAAGTTGAATATACAAGTTTGCCTTGTGGAGCCACCAACTGTTCAGCAATTTCCAAAATTTTTCTTTGTCGTTCAGCACACATTTTAACATTGTCTTCACTCCACTCAGAAATAGTTTCTGGAACTCTTCTAAACATACCTTCACCCGAACAAGGTGCATCAACAAAAACATAATCAAAATAGCCTTTAAAAACAAGCAATCTTTCAGGTTCTTCGTTTGTCACAACAACATTTTTAAACCCTTGTCTTTCAACATTAGAAAACAAAACTGCGGCTCTTGATGAAATAATTTCATTTGAAACCACCAAAGAATCTTCACTAACTCTGCAAACAATTTGACCAGTTTTTCCACCAGGCGAAGCACAAAGATCAAGCACTTTGAGAGGTCTTGTTTCTTCTTCAATCTTAGATGAAACCACTGGAATCATACTAGAAGGCTCTTGAAAATAATAAAAACCCGCAAGATGACTTGGTTCGTTTCCAACTTTGATATCAGAATCTAAAATAAAGCCGTCATCAGCATAATCAATACTTTTGAGTTTAACAGAAAATTCTTTTTCAAAAATTTCTTTCACTTTATCTGCCGAAACTTTCTTTGTGTTAACTCTAACACCTCTAACAGATGGTTCATCAATTGCAGTTAAATAATCATTAATTTTTTCACCAAGAGAATCTTTTAATCTCAAAACAAATTCTTTTGGCAATTTTTCACTTAATTTTTCCATACAAAAATCATACAACAAAAACAGAATTTAGTCTAGCAATTATAAAAAACCAAACAAAAAAAGCTGCCATCAATAAGCAGCTTTTAATTATTTTATTAAAATTGAGGACCCATACCACTCAAAATATAATCTGTGGTTGCTCTAGCTTCCCAATATGGTCTAAATCTTCCACTAGATCTTATATAATCTGGAGCTCCAAGTTCAATTTGTTTATATGATTTAATTGTTACAGGTTTTTGTGATTTTTCAGTTTGTTCAGCAAATGGTGGAACTTCATTTCCAAAATAACACATACTATGAATATCTGAATTGTTTTGCATTTCATCAAACACCGATTTTGATGCAGATAAGATAACAAAATCATTTTTGCCTTCATGTTTCATAATAATATCATAAATTGCATCAAAAACTCTTGCATCAAATTGTTTTCTTGGTTCAATTTTCATTGAATTGTTAAAACCAAGTTCGGCAAGTATTGCAGAAACACCCGCAGCTGGTTTTAAAACAAAATAAGATTTCTTTTTAACTTGAGAAATTTCTTGATTTTCAAGTTTACCCAAATTTCTTGCATTAAGTCTTTCATCAAAATATACATTTGAATCTAAAAGTTTTCCATGAGGTTGCAATTCATTTGCCAAAACATTGATGGTTTGAAGGTTTCTAAAATTGTCTGCAGAATAAACAAAAATCTTGTCTGCTGGAACTCCCCTAACCATCTCAAAAATATCTCTCGCAGAAAGTCTTGCTTCTGTGACACCATTTGGAGAAAGTGCATCTTGATTTCCATTGCTGCTGTCAACAAGTTGATTTAAGTTTGAATAACTTTGACCATGATTCAATAATAAAATTTTCATAATAAATCACTCCTAATTCAAATTATACCATATTAAGCAACTTATTTCAATAGTCAAAAAAATTTATAATAAAATCTCAAAAAATTTTTTCATAATCTTGCCAAAATAAAATCATGGTGCTATACTTATATAGTTAGTATTACATTAAGCGGGTCCGCTTGTGTAATTTTTTTTATTGTTTAGGAGATTTTATGGAAGAAAATAAAATTAGAAATATAGCAATTATTGCCCATGTTGACCACGGCAAAACCACTCTTGTTAATGCTCTTTTAAAAGAAGGCGGAGTGTTCCGTGAAAATCAAGCAGTTCAAGACAGAGTTATGGACTCAAATGCTCTTGAAAGAGAAAGAGGTATCACAATTTTCAGTAAAAATGCATCACTTGTTTATAATGATGTAAAAATCAATGTTGTTGACACCCCAGGACATGCTGACTTTGGTGGCGAAGTTGAAAGAATTTTAAAAATGGTTGACGGTGTTCTTTTGGTTGTTGATGCTTTTGAAGGAACAATGCCTCAAACCAGATTTGTCTTAGAAAAAGCTCTTGCTTTGAATCACAAAGTTATTGTTGTCGTTAACAAAATTGATAGAAAAGATGCAAGGGTTAAAGAAGTTATTGATGAAGTTTTAGACCTTCTTTTAGATCTTGATGCAAACGAAGAACAACTTGATTCTCCATTTGTTTTCTGCTCAGCAAGATCTGGAATTTGTTCTCTTGATATGGATACTGTTGGAACAGATATGAAACCACTTTTAGACACAATCTTAAAGCATATTCCTGCTCCAAAAAGTGATGCTGAAAAATCATTTAAAATGCTTGTGTCATCTTGTGAAGCAAACGATTATCTTGGAAAACTTGCAATCGGAAAAGTTGAACAAGGTTCTGTGAAAGTTAATGAAACCATTGATATTGTAAACTTCCACGACGAAACAAAACACAAAACATTTAAAATTACTAACATTTTTGAATTTCAAGGTCTTAAAAAAGTTGCTGTTCCAGAAGCAAAACCTGGCGACATTGTATGTTTATCAGGAAGCGATGAAGTTACCATTGGTGACACAGTAACAAACAAAGCAGACCTTTCACCTATTCCATTTGTAAAAATTAGCGAACCATCAATTGAAATGGAATTTTCTGTTAATGATTCCCCATTTGCCGGAACCGAAGGAAAATTATTCACTTCAAGACATGTTCGCGACAGACTTATGAAAGAAGCTGTTAAAGACTTGTCTTTAAAAGTTTATGAAACCGAATCTGCTGACAGATTCAGAGTTCTTGGTCGTGGCGAAATGCATATTTCAATTTTGGTTGAAAATATGCGAAGAGAAGGCTATGAATTTCAAGTTTCAATGCCAAAAGTTATCTATAAAGAAGAAAACGGTGTAAAACTTGAACCAATTGATAACCTTACAATTGATGTTCCTGAAACCGCAGTCAGCACAATTATGGGTTCAATGGGTGTAAGAAAAGGTGAACTTCAAAATATGTCACCAAAAGGCAGCAGAATCAGACTTGAATTCAAAATTCCTTCAAGAGGACTTTTTGGATACAAGAGCCAATTTTTAACCGAAACAAATGGTGAAGGCATTATGAGTTCATTGTTTGCTGGATACGAACCATATAAAGGTGCTATCTCAACAAGAAACTTTGGTGCACTCATTGCTTACGAAACCGGTGAATCTATCGTTTATGGCTTATTTAACACACAAGAAAGAGGAAGATTATTAATCGGACCAGGTGTTAAAGTTTATGGCGGTATGGTTGTTGGAATCAACCCAAAAGCAGAAGACATTGTTGTTAATGTTTGCAAAAAGAAACAACTTACAAACATCAGATCAAGTTCTTCTGACGAAGCACTTAGACTCACCCCTATCAAACCATTAACTCTTGAAGAAAGTCTTGAATTCTTAGACGAAGATGAACTTTTAGAAGTTACACCTGAAAATCTTAGAATTAGAAAAAAGACTCTTGATCACACAATTAGAGGAAGAGAAACATTTAAAAAGAAACAAGAACTTTTAAACAAATAAGATAAATTTGGAGAAAATAATGGAACAATTTGCATTTGACAATAAAAAATACATAGAACTTCAAAAGAAAGAAATCTATGACCGAATCAACAAATATGGAAAACTCTATATTGAAGTTGGAGGCAAACTATTCGACGACAATCATGCCGCAAGATGCCTCCCTGGTTTCGACCCCAATGTTAAAATGCAAATCTTTAAAGAACTCAAAAATGACCTTGAAATCGTCTTCTGCATCAATGCAAGAGACATCATCGCCAGAAGAGTTAGAAGTGACAACAACCTCACCTATGATGAGGAGCTTTTGAGACTCATCAGCTGTATGCAAAAAGAAGACATTTCTGTATGCGGTGTAATGATAAACTTCCATCAACCAAATGAATTTATCGACAATTTTGAAAACAAATGCAAAGAAAGAAATATTCCAGTTTATAAAACTTACCACATTGAAGACTATCCAAACAATATTGAAAGAATTTTAAGTTCCGATGGCTTTGGCAGAAATGAACACATCAAGACAAACAAAAGCATTGTTTTAATTTCTGCACCTGGTGCAAATAGCGGAAAATTAGTTACTTGTTTGAGCCAACTTTATAAAGACAAAGAACATGGCATTGCTTCAGCTTATGCAAAATATGAAACTTTCCCTGTTTGGAATCTTGATCTTGATGACCTTGTTAATATTGCTTATGAAATGGCAACTGCTGACATTGTTGATACAAATATGATTGATCCATATTACAAAGAAGCTTATGGCAAAGATGCCGTTAACTATAACAGAGATGTTGAAGCATTCCCTATTCTTTCAAATATATTAAACAATATCACTGGACATGAAATCTATAAATCTCCAACTGATATGGGTATCAATAATGTTGGTTTTGGAATCACAAACAATCTTGCCGTTCAAAAAGCAAGTTTTGAAGAAATTGAAAGAAGACATTTGAAAAATGTTGAAAAATTTAAAGAAAACAAAATTTCTGAAAGAACAATGGCAAGAAGTGAAGAACTTTATGAAAGAGCCAAAAAAATTTATAACAATTTAATTAACAATTAAAAACAAAAGACACTGAAAATTTCAGTGTCTTTTTTCTCACAAAAAAAGATGATTAAAAACTAATCATCTTTTTTATCAATTTTAACTTTATTAACCATCATATTTCCAAAAATTTCATTTTCATCAACAGTGTTAACTTCTTTGTTTTTTGGAACCGATTTAATAACCTTTGATTTTGCATCAGCAGTTTTTGTTTTCTTGATTGTCATAAGTTGAATTTTTTGATGAACTTCATCATCACCAGTATCAAGAATATCTCTTCTGTTGATTTCTTGGAACTTTTCAGCTTCAGTTTTGTTGTTAACTTCAACAACAACAGATGATGTTGATGACCTTCTGCCAGAAACAATTCCTGTTGTTCTTGGATTAATGCTGGCGATAGAATCACTAATAGGTGTTTTATCAGTGCCATATTTAACAGCAGATTGTGGCTTTTGTTCTTCTTTTGGCATGTCTGAAACAACCTTAAAGTTTTCGCCTTCAGTCTTGATAATTGAAGAATTTTTTGTAACAGTCACAGGAACACTTTCAAAAGTTGCTACAAATGAAATATCTTTTGTGAGTGGCATATTATCTTCATAACCTTTCCAACCAGCAAATTCATAAACCACATTTTTTTCAACTTGTTTCTTTGGAGCAGCAGGAGCAACAATTGGTGTGCCATAAATTGCTGTGCCTTGATTTACAATTGTTTTTTGATCTTCATCATAAAATGTGTATGTATATTTCTTTGGAATAGCTTTATAAACCGCACAAACATTTTCATGTTTATAAAATGCTGAAATATCTTTATCCCAACCAATAAACTCATAAGAAAATTCTCTTGTTTCAGGCTTTGTTGGTTTAATGTTGTCAAGATTCACACCTGCACCATATTCAACTTCTGCAGAAGTTAAAAGTGTTTGCTTGTCATCATCAAAAACATTAATGTAACATCTTGTTACTTTTTGAAGATAAATTGCTCTTACCACAGTGTTTCCATTTGCATCAACACCGTTTTTATCCCAACCAACAAACTCATAAGTATATTTATCAGTAGGAGCTTTTGTTGGAACTGGCAAAAATTCAGTTCCTGAATAGTTTAATGATTTATCAGAATAAACAGTTTTAACTGCACTATTCATAGTGAAGAAATCATGAAACTTTTCAAAAACAAACATAAAGCCATTTTTGATTGCAATTCCAATATCTTTAACTTTTTTTCTTTTAACATCAACCCACCACAACAAAAACACTACAGTTGCAAAAACAAAAACTGTAATAGCGGTAAACACAATTGCAATTGTCATACCAGCTGATGCCATTAATGAACTAAGATTACTCATAGCCACCCACCTTGAAAATATAATATAATTATATTTTGCCTTTTTTTTATAAAATTGTCAAATTAATATAGCCATTTTTTGTTTCTAATCAACTCTTTTTAATGCTTCTGCCATATCCACTTTTCTAATTTTTAAATAACACACCAAAAGCACTACCAAAATTGTCACAATAACAATAATTGCAGACACAAAAAAGCTAATAAATTTTAAACCAAAGATATAATTAATCATCTCAACTTTGTTTATCGACAAAATCAATAATAAGAGCGGATAACCCAAAATCATACCCAAAACCATACCAATTGCAGCCATAAACATAACTTCTAAAAACACTGAAATTGATATTTGCAAAGAGTTTTGTCCCAAAACTTTCATTGTTGCAATTTGGATAGACCTTTCTTTTAATATCAAGAAAATTAAATTAAGCAAAACAACAATAGCCAACAAAACAGCAAAAACTTTGATTGTGTTTGTCATTGTTGCGGTTGACATAATTCTGTTTTTAACCGCAGACTTTTGAGCCTCAATTGTTTGAGCAGTGTTTGTGTCATTAAAGTCGTTCATAAAATCAATAACCGCAGCATCATTATCACATTTTGCCCAAACCATTTTTGTCACAAAACCTTCAGCAAATCCCAAATCTTCTGCAACATAAATTCCATTTAATATACTGGTTTCAACAATTCCAGAAACCACCAATTCTTTTTCTAAACCATAAGATTTTATAACGATTTTATCACCTTTTGAAACAGATAAATCTTCTGCAATTTTGCTAGAAATTTTAACTTCACCTGCCACAAGCTTTATGTTTGAAAGCTTAGAATTTTCTACAAGTTGATAAACATAAACATCTTTGCTTATTTCGTTAGCACAAACTTCAACATAAACTCTTGAAGTTTCTTCAAAATACTCAACATTTGAATTTTGCTTCAACTTTTCAACAAACTCATCATTTTTGTATGTGGTTGAAACATCATAACAAAATTGTTTTCCAAAATCATTATTCAAACTTTTTGAAAGAGTATCCCCTATTCCAAAACCGGCAAGTAAAAGTGCAATACAACCAGAAATACCAATAGTTGCCATAATCGTTCTAAGTGGTTTCATTTTTATATTTCTAACAGCCACCCTAACCGCAATTGGAACTTTTTTGTATTGTCTTTTTCTCTTTTTAAACTTTGCAGTAAACATTGGTGAATCAAATCTCAAACAATCAATTGGATTTTTATTTAAAATTTTATAACAACTAATAACCGAAACAACATAGCCAAGCACAACAATTGCAATAAACATTGAGAACAATATTTCAAAAGGTATCTCAATTTTAATATAGTCTTTTGGAATGCTATAAATCATTCCATATTTTGAAAACATTACTTCAGGAATAATAATCACACCCAAAACAATTCCTGCCAAAGCACCAATCAAGCAAAGAATCGAACCATATCTTGAATAATGCCTTAATATTTTTTTATTTGGAACACCACAGCATTTTAAAATGCCAATTCTTTTTCTTTCTTGAATAATAAGCTGGTCAATAGTTGATAAAATAACCAAAATTGCAATAATTAAAAACATAATCGGAAAAACATAAATCATTTTCACCGATTGTTTAACTTCATCTGAAAGCAATTGAACAGATTCAATTGACTCTCTTCCAAACAAATATAAAAGTGAAGAAGTTGCCCCTTCTCTTGCATAATGATTTTTGATAAGTGAAGTTGTTTGATCAATTGTTTCAGTTTTAATCAAAATTTGGTTATATGGAAGTTCTGGAAGCATATCATCTGAATATTCGCTGCCAAATTTTTCTTGAAGTTTTTCTTTAAGTTTTCTAAAAAACATTTCTTCTTCAACAACAATTGCCCAAGAAGAATAACTATCAGCACATTCATCCAAACTCATTGTGCCAGTAAGCTGTTCATCAAAATTCAAAACAATATCTTCACCACCAATATTTGCTGTGTATGAAAATGTAATATTGTCAAAACCCGCATTAATATGATGGTCTTTTGCAACATTTTTATCAATCAAACAACCCGAATCTTGATAAACCTTTCCCGATTCAATATAAGGCTCACAAATTCTACTATAAGGCTCTTCAATTTTACTCTTATAAACATAAACCCTAACCGAATTTTCAAGTTGAAGTGTTTTTATTTCTGCAACCGATTCAAAATAAAGTCTTTTGTTATATTCAATGTTATTATCTTGAAAAAACTTTTCGTCTTCTTCAGTTACTTTGTCTGTTGTAATCCAAATATCTGCAAGATTTGTATTTTCAAAATAGTTGTTAATTGCCGATTTCAAAGTAAACGAACTGGTTATAAAACCTGACAAAAGCATTGTTGATAAAAGCACGATAAAAATAACAGATAAAAACTGTTTAAAATTACCAACAATATTCCTTTTTGTAAGTTTCTTTAAAATCTTGTTCACTATAATTCAATATCCTCAATAGATTTTGGTGATTTTTGCTTAACATCACTAATAATTTTGCCGTCAGAAATTTTAAGCACTCTATCTGCAACTTCTGCAATTGCAGCATTGTGAGTAACCACCACAATAATTTTATCTTTCTTTTTGTTCATATCTTTCAAAAGTTTGATAATCATTTTTCCGGTCTTGCTATCAAGTGCACCAGTTGGTTCGTCGCAAAGAAGAATCTTTGGATTTTTAACAAGAGCCCTTGCAATGGCAACTCTCTGTTGTTCACCACCAGAAAGTTCTGACGGAAAATTATCTTTTTTATCTTCAAGACCAACCGCCTTCAAAGCATCAATGGCGAGCATTTCACCAGGAAGTTCTGCAAGTTCAACATTTTCAAGAGCGGTAAGGTTTGGCATCAAATTATAAAATTGAAAAATAAAACCAACAACTTCCCTTCTATATTGAGCAAAAACCTTGTCTGAAAGATTTGTAATATCAACACCGGCAAAATTTATTTCGCCATCAGACACAGTATCCATTCCGCCAATAACATTTAAAAGTGTTGATTTGCCACTACCACTTGCACCAAGAATAACAACAAATTCACCTGTAAAAAGTTGAAGTGAAAGATTATCAAGAGCTTTTACTTCATTATATTCACCATAAAATTTAGACACATGGTCAACAACAACCGAACCAATATATCTTTCATCAAAAATTATCTGTTCTTTTTTCATATTTAACTCCAACTTAATTATATAAAACCCAAATAAAAATGTAAATTGATTTAACTAGTCAAAAGGCATCAACTTAAACAAAAAAGCCACCAAAAAGGCGGCTTTTGTATAGTTTTTGACCAAAATCACAAATCATCAGCATCTTGAACTGGATAGTTTCCATCTTCAAAAGAACCTGTATAACTTCCATTTACATCAAATTCATCATCTTGCCAGATTTCTTCTAATGATTTTTCAAATGATTTTTTGTCGATTTTTTTGATATTTTTATTCATATTTTTCTCCTTATAATTATTTTGGACATTTTAACCAATTTTATTTGACTATAATACGGTTATTTTTTAAAATAATAATATAGGTGAATTATGGATAAAATAGTTTTTAATCAATCATGCTTTATTGGCATAAATGCAATTAGTGAAATCGCACAAGAAGTTAAAAATAGACACTTAAAAAAGGGCTTTATCATCACAGATAACGGTCTTATTTCTTGCGGTGTTTATCAAAAAGTTGCAAATGTTTTAATCAATGGAAAAATTCCATCAGTTATGTTTTCTGATGTAAGACCAGAGCCAACAACACAAGATGTAAAAAATGCTTATGCAGAGCTTGTGAAATCTGGTGCAGACTTTATTCTTGCAATTGGTGGTGGAAGTCCAATTGACACAGCAAAAGCAATTTCAGTATTAGCAAAAAATCCAAAATACTCAGATGTTGTTTCTCTTGGTGGACACAAAGATAATCTCAATGCTCCCCTTCCAATTTTTGCAGTTCCAACAACTGCTGGAAGTGCATCAGAAATTTCAAAAAGTTTTGTTATTTCTGACGAAGCAAGTGAAAAGAAAGTTGTTTGTTTTAATGACAAAATGCTCCCAATTGAAACTTTTATTGACCCTGAACTTTTAACCACAATGCCTGACATTGTTACACTCAGCTCTGGATTTGATGCACTTGCTCATGCAATCGAAAGTTTAATCTCAAACAAAGCAAATATGTTTTCTGACACACTTTCAAAAGATGCCGTGAAGCTTATCATTAAAAACCTTCCTGTTTCTTATGATGACCCAGAAGATATTGAAGCAAGAGAAAATATGGCTTATGCAAGTTATATTGCAGGTCTTGCATATTCAAACTCTGGTCTTGGAATCGCCCACTCAATTGCCCATGCAATTAGCGGAAAATTCAACATTCAACACGGAATCGCCCTTGCAATTGTTCTTCCAGCAGTTTTGAAATTCAATATGTATAGCCCAAAAGCACATATGTTCAAATATATCGCAGAAGCTTTTGACATTGACACAAAAAATATGAAACTTGATGAAATGTGTAGAGCCGCAGTTAAACAAGTTGAAAAATTTAAAAATGATTTCAATATTCCAAAAAAACTTTCAGATTATGGCATTTTAGAACAAGACCTTGATTCACTTGCTCTCAATGCTTATGAAGATGCTTGTACACTTGGAAACCCAAGAGAAGTCACAATGACAGATATTTATATGCTTCTTAAAAAATTAATTTAAAACACAAAAGCCAACCTAACCCAGTTGGCTTTTTATTTTGCAAAAATCAAATAAAATCTATAGTTGCAGATTTTTCTGCAGAATTAATTGAAATTAACTCACCTTTTGCATATAATTAAAATATCTGCTTCCGTAGCTCAACTGGATAGAGTTACTGGCTTCGAACCAGAAGGTTGCGGGTTCGACTCCTGCCGGAAGCACCAAAATAATAAATCACTTCAAATGAGGTAATTATGGTTGTAAAAATATGTGCAAACAAATCAATCGACGATGCAAAAATGTCACTTGCAGCTGGTGCAGACATAATCGGGCTTCTTGTTGGTCAAGAACACACAAGCACAGACTTTATTGACAAAGAAACCGCCAGAGAAATTTGCGAATTTATTAATGGCAGATGTGATGTTTCACTTGTCACCCACTTAACCACAGCCGATGAAATTATCTCTTTGACAAAATATATCAAAAACAACACAATTCAATTACATTCAAACATAGCAGAATCTGAGGTTGAAAAAATTGCCACAGCACTTCCGTCTGTTAAACTTGTCAGACTAATTCACATTTCAACCGACGGCGAAGTTGCCACAGATTTGTCACAAATAAAATTTGCTGACTATTATTTACTTGATAGCTTCAATTTGCAAACAAATCAAGTTGGTGGCACTGGTCTTACCCACGACTGGAACAAAAGCAAAACATTAATTGAACAATTAGACAAGCCAACATTTTTAGCTGGTGGCTTAAATCCAGAAAATGTCCAAACTGCAATAAAACAAGCCAACCCTTATGGAGTTGATGTCAATAGTGGTTGCAAGGTTAATGGAGTAAAAAATGCTGAAAAAGTTATGCAGTTTGTAAAAGCTGCAAAATCTGCAAAATAAAAAGAGAGCAATTGCTCTTTTTTTTTATTCACCTTTCTTTTTAGGATCTTTTTCTGCATAAATTGGATCTGCCAAAATTTTTGCAAAAATTGAACCGATTCCCTTATTCATAACATCTGAATAAATTTCTTCGGCATATCTTTTTGACATAACTTCGTCATAATCCGCAGGAATATATGTATCAGGATTTTCTTCCATATCCATTTCTGCCCTAGCCCTATCTTCTGAAACTTTAGCACAAGCGGTTCTTAAACACTCATCAAAAATTTCGTCAGCATATTTTAATTCTCTGCTAGTGAAAACAAAATTTTCTCTAACAAAGGCAGCGGCTTCAAGTGCTTCAAAATCAAGAAGACCTTTTTTATAAAACTCAATCATTTCTCTCCAAATTGGAGCAGCCTTCTTTCCAAGAGCCTTATAATCTTCTCTTTTTTCAGCAATTTCAGATTGATTTATTTTATATCCATTTGTTTGAACAAACTCTTCTCTAACCATCGCAGCAGCATCTTTAAAAATTGTTTCCAACGAAACTGTTGGTTTTCTTTTTGCCATTTCTAAAACCGCTGTTTGCATATTTGCATAAGCCACCATAACCGGAAAAGTTACACGATTTGCAATTCTTTCACTTGGTCGCATAGAAAAACACATCAAAGCAATCTTTCGTTCAAAAGAACCACCTGTTCGCTCTAAATGATAATTAAAAGCATCTTCAGACAAACTCTTTAAGTAATCAGTATGAATTTCATCATACTCAAGTTCTCTAATTAAGTTTGCATTAACAAACCTGCTGTTAAATTCATTAAAACATCTTGCAAACTCTCTTGGATTATTTCCAAATCTTCGCATAAACAAGCTAGTTAATTCTTTGTTTGTGTCAGCAATTTGTTTTCTAACAACATACCTTTTAAAAGTATCATAAAGATATTCCTTTGTTTCTTCATCAAGTTCCGCAAATGGAATATTAGATTTTTTGATTTCTTTTAAAGTTAACATACAAATTCTCCTTTCACTAGAAACATATCTTAACAACTTCATTTTAACAAACAAATAACCAAATTTCAATATTTTTTCAAATTTTTAACTAATAAGTAAAAGACATCTAAATTTTATAGCCAATAAAAATTTTATATGATAAACTTAAACTATGTTTAATAAATCTTTTTGGAAATACTTTATATCAACAATAAAAGAGTCAAAATGGCTACTCATTAGATACATAATTGTTGGTCTATATTTAATTATAACTGGAATCATTGCCAACAGGTTAAATTTAAATGATTTAACCTATTACAATGCAATGATGACAGTTTTGTTTTTGGGCGAAATGATTGCCTTTGGCTTTAGCGAGGGCTTTGGAATATACATAAACCAAAATATAAATGAACCAGAAAAGTCAAAAAATTATGCAAAAATTGGATTTATTTTTGTTTCAATCTATGCAATATTCATCACAACAATATTTGCAATTTTTCCTAAATTTATATTAAAAAACATTTTAAATTTAGAATTTGATGTCAGTTTAACCTTTTATTATTTAATGGTTGCTGTAATGTTTTTCAACACAATATTCAGCTATTATTCAAACCTTCTTAAAAAAGTTGGTGAATTTAAAATTCAAACAATAAACACAATTATTCAGTCTGTTTTAATTGTTGCGGTTTTAATCATTTTACTTGCTACAAAAAAATTATTCTTAGTTCCTATCGGCATTTTGTTTTTAATTTCATATATTTTCTGCTGCATTTATTCACACATTGCCCTACTTAAAAACAAAACCTACAAAGTTAACTTATTTAAACTTAAAAACTTAAAACTAACAAAACAAGAATTTAAAATCGTAACTGAACGAACCTTAAGTGAAGTTGTTTGGGAAATTGGCTATTTTTTCATTTCACTTTTCATATTAAAAGTTGATGTTATCACATACAATCAATATTGTTATTTTGAAAATGTTTTAGATATTTTAAATGGTGTGTTCTTTGCATTTATAAATGTTGTTGCAATAAAAATTTGCAGATGCATTGGTGAAGAAAAACAAGAAGAAGCCTACTCTCACGGAATCAATTCACTCAAATCAACCTTTGTTATTTGGTTTATTTATGCAATAATTTCAACAGCTCTTTTTGTTCCACTTAAACTTGGAATGAACGAAGAACTTCAATCAACTGCATTTTTATCACTAGTTTTATTTTTAACAATATCTTTATTCCGTTTTTTAGAGTGGAATTTAGGCACATATATTTTGGGTCAAAGTGATCACTTTGCAAAACTTGGCTTAATTTTAGAAACGGTGTTTACCTGTTATTGGATAACAATGTTTTTAATTGCAGAATTAATTCCTGCAAACATATTCTTAATATACACTCTCATTGCCGCCGAAAACATAACAAAAACCATTATTTCATTTGCTGTTTTCAAAAAGAAAAAATGGCTAAAAAAATGCGAATAACTTAATTTGATTTTAATTAAAAAAGACAGGTTTAACACCTGTCTTTTTTAGAGTTGTTTTTTTATTATTCTATATTTAATAAAATTGTCCTATTTTGTATATTATGTCTTAATTTAAATCAAATTTTACAATTTAACCAAAATTTTCAAAATAATTTAAAAACAATAATTTCTAATAATTGCAAATGCAATATATGCTAAATACATTATTAAAAACACAATTCCTTCTTTTTTTGAAATTGAATCTCTTGTAACACAAAACACTGTAAATATAATTGTGCAAACAAATAAGATTGCGATATCTGTTAAGATAACTGCTGAAACTGGAACTTGTCCAATAACTCCAACCGCTCCAAGAATCAATGAAATATTGATTATATTTGAACCAATAACATTTCCAAGTGCAATATCATTTTCTCTTTTTCTGGCTGCCATAACTGAAGTTGCAAGTTCTGGAAGACTGGTTCCAAGAGCAACGATAGTGAGTCCAACAAGGGCTTCACTCATACCCATTTCAATAGCTAAATAAGTTGCTGTTGTTGAAACACACTCACCACCAAACACAACAGCTGCAAGTCCAACAAAAACATATACTATAATCTGCCAAACTTTTAATCTTTTTTCTTGTGGCTCACTTGATTGAGTATCTTCCATATTTTTCAATAGTTTTTCTTTTCTATTTTTTTGAGCATTAAAAATTAAAATATAAACATAAAGAATCAACACAATCAAAAACAAAATACTCTCTACTCTGCTAAGAATATTTGTCATTGTTCCATCTAAAAACATATCCAAACTAAAAAGCAAAAGCATACCAGTTATTGCTATCAAAAACGGAAAGTCAATCTTCTTTGAAGACCTGCTCATAGGCACTGGTGAAAATATTGCAACAAGTCCAAGAATTAACAACATATTAAACAAGTTCGAACCAACAACATTTCCAACAGACAAATCCATATTTTTTGAAACCGCACTGGTCACACTAACTGAAAGTTCTGGAAGACTGGTTCCAAGAGCAACAATGGTGAGGCCAATAAATAATGATGGAACTTTTAATCTTTTAGCAATCTCACTTGCACCACTAACAAAAAAGTCAGCACCTTTAATTAAAAGAACCATACCAATAATTAAAAATAAAATATTCAAAAAAATTGTCATAACAAAAATTCCTTTATCATCTTGTTTACAAAATTATTATAACATTATCTAAACAAAAAATAAATAAATTATATAAATTAATTAGAAGTTAAAACTTTATATGTTATAATGTAACTGTATAGGAGAACAACATTATGATTAAACCAAACAGACTCAAAAAAGGTGACAAAGTTGCAATTGTAAGTTTATCTAGTGGAATTTTAGGCGAACCATTTGTAAAGCACGAACTTAATTTAGGAATCAAAAGACTTGAAGAATATGGCCTAATTCCGGTTTTTATGGACAATTCTCTCAAAGGTATTGATTTTATCAAAACACACCCAGAAGCAAGAGCTGCCGACCTCAAACAAGCATTTGCAGACAAAAGCATTTCTGCAATTATTTGTGCCATTGGCGGAAATGATTCATACTTAACACTTCCACATTTAATGGAAGACAAAGAGTTTAAACAACTTGTTAAAAACAATCCAAAAATCTTTTTAGGTTTTTCAGATTCAACCACAAGCCATTTAATGCTCAACAAACTTGGTCTTATCACTTTTTATGGTCAATCATTTTTAGTTGACCTTGCGGAATTTGAAGAAAATATGCTTGAATATTCAAAAACTGCCTTTGAATTTTTGTTTAACCCTTCAAATGATCACGAAATTAAACCTAGCAAATATTGGTATTTAGATAGAACAGACTTTTCCCCTGCTGCTGTTGGAACTTTAAGAACAAAATTTGAAGACAAAAAAGGCTATGAGCTTTTGCAAGGAAACCACTCTGCAACTGGAAAACTTTATGGTGGTTGCCTTGAAGTTATGGCAGAATATTTGGGACTTGCATCTGACAACAAAGAACAAGTTGAAAATATAACATTAAAATATAATGTTTTCCCATCACTTGAAGAGCTTTCTGGCTCAATTCTTCTTATTGAAACCAGTGAACTCAAAATTTCACCAGAAGAATACAGGGGCTTTTTGAAAAAACTCAAAGAAATCAAAGTTTTAGATGTTATTGGCGGAATTATTGCAAGCAAACCAATTGACGAAATCAATTATGCAGAATATAAACAAGTTTTAATTGAAGAATTAAAAGAATATGACTTACCCGTTTTATACAACATAAACATTGGTCACTCATATCCACACACAATTCTTCCACTTGGCTCAACTGTTGAAATTGATGCAGAAAACAAAACTTTGTTTATCAAAGACAATCCTTTAAATTAAGACGGCTAAACCGTCTTTTTTTATTGACAAAACATTAAAATAAAATTACTCTTTTATTATGGATAAAAAATTAGATTTAAAAACCACAATACTTGCAATCTTTAACTTTTTAGTATGCGGAATAATATTATTATTCAAATCACCAGCCGAAGTTCCATTATTCTTTTCATTTAATGAAAAAATCGCCTTTTTAGGCTCAAAATGGTTCCTCTTAGCTAGTATTATTATTCCATCAATAATTGCTGTATTTGTGAATTTAACAACAAAAAAAGACCATCTTAACTTCTTTTTAAAAATGCTCTTTTTCGTTTGTTTATATGAAAATATGCTCATTATGATATACATTTCAGCAACAGATTCATTTGCAAAAGGTGCTGTTTCTGAAATTCCACTTTCACTTATATATTTCTTGCCTCTTTCTGGAATCGTTATGATTTCGGCTCAAAAACTCAAAACATTACCATACAAATCAATTTCACCATTTAGAAATAAATATTCAATTCAAGCAGAATTCATTTGGAAACAAGCTCACATTTTTGCAAAAGATATCGTTTTTGCAGCAGGTTTCTTTATGGTTATTGCAACAATGATTTTTGCAATATTCAGACTCTTATGGATAAACTTTATTGTCGTTATAATTGGCATATTAATTCCAATTATTTTAACTTATAGAGAATCAAAACTTATGAGTCAAAAACGATCAGATATGCAACAAAAACAAGATCATCTGAACAAAAAGAAATTAAAATCTGAAGAAAACAAATCATCTGAAAACTAAAAAAAACACCACTAATTTGTGGTGTTTTTTAATTTGAGTTTAAATAAATTAAATTTTTGTCCATTTGCCTTAACTTCAATATCATATTTACCTTTGATTGCAGCAGAAATATCCATACTTTTATTAACAGCAACAGCAATAGTTTTTACTGATAATTTTGCAGCTTTATTGAAGAAACTTTCATAAAGTTTTGAAAGACTAACTTCAAAATCATAATTCATTGAAGGCAAAACTGTAACAATTTTATCAATGAACTTAATTGGAAACTTATCACTCAAAAAGTCATAATTCATAACAGAAAAACTCTTTTCTTTGAGTGATTTTGCAAGTTTTTTAATATCTTGAACATTTTCTTCTTCTTTTTCATTTGCAATCACTGTTGCTTTTTTAAAGTGAGCCGCTCTAACATAAGCAACCACACCATCATAAGAAAATGGATCAACCACAGTTTCACTTTGTGAAGGTTCTGACAAGAAATTCAACATATATGCCACTTCTGGCTCAATTTCATAACCTCTAACCTTTTGATAATCATTTTCAATAAACAATCTTCTCATAAAAAGATTAAGCCCATCAACCTTTGACAAAAACACAAGCTCTTCTGTACCGTTTAAATAGCTAATTTGTCTTTTGGTTTTTCTTTGAAGCATTGTTTCAACAGCTTGTTTAAGTTTTGCATCAATTGCAACTTTTGAATCTTCTTTTAAAAACAAAAGTTTAAATCTTTGAACATCTTTTGAAAAATTAATTCTCCAATCTTTCTTTTCAAGAAGTCTTTTCATTGCTGCATTAAGTGCACCTGTGCCATCTTTTTGTGAGTTATCAATAACAAGATATGCTGACTTAAAACAATTTCCATAAAGCTTAAATTTTTCGTCAGCAAAAAATAAAATTGCATCTGAATACAATTTTTTAATAAAAGAATTTTTATCTTGTTTTGCTATTATTTTTTTAACAATTTCTTCATAACCTTTCTCAAAGGTTGCATAATATAACTTTTTCATACCGCCATTATAACATAACAAATAGAAATTTTCCACAAATTTGATAAATTTTGACATTTCTTTTTATAGTAATTTAAAAAAATATTGATAATTTGTTTAAAATAGTATAATATAATATTTATATATGGAAGAATCTAAATTAACAGAAGAGGTTGAATCTGCCGTTGAAGAAAATGAATTGTTAGAAATATCAATTGAAAATCCTCAACCACCAAAAGAAAAACAACCATTTACAAAAAGTCTATTATATAAATTTCTGCTAATTTTCGGCGGAATATATATGACAATGATATTTGTTTTTCAAGTTTGGCTTACACCAATTCAAGTGATTGGTTCAAGTATGCAGCCAACAATCAATTCATCAATTGTTTCTGAAGAAGACGAATATCACACCGACTATGTTTACTTTCAAGAAGAAGATAGTTACAATAATAATGATATCGTCATTATTCACAATCAAGACTATAAGTATATTCCATATAAAGAGTATGTTATTGATGGAAACATCTATAAACAAGATATCAAATATATAATTAAAAGAGTCATCGCCTGTCCTGGACAATCTATCACTTTTTACTTAAAAAATGAAACTTTGACTTATGGTTCAAACAAAACATATTATTATGGTGTTATTGTCAAAGATAAAGACGGAAACATTATAAACAATGACGAATCTTTCATCAAAGAAGAGATGGCAATTTCTTATATTGATTACATTTCAACAGTTTATGAACCAAACAACTCAGGTGATGCAGGTTTTTATAAAGAACTTTTTGAAAACATTGTTGATCACAACAACAAAAACATTGAGGAACGAGTTTCAAAAACATTTGTAGTTCCAGAAGACTCATACTTTGTTATGGGTGACAACCGAAACAATTCTGACGACAGCCGAAAATTTGGATTTGTTAGCAAAGATACAATTGAAGGATCAGTTAAACTTCAAGTGAAATACGGTCAAAACTTGTGGGTTGCAATTTTTGACAAATTAAAATCAATCATTTAAACAAAGGATATACTATGAAAAGCAAAATCTTCAACTTAATAATTTCGTTACTTTGCATACCAGTTATTGTGCTTTGTGGTTGTTCAAACAAAAGGTCAGAGCTTCCAAAGATTGCATCTGCTGCATATCTTGAAAACACTGTAACCTACACTTCTTATGACAGCACAAAAGAACAAACTCTTGATATTAGTGAATTTCTTTTAGATAAAGTTGAACCACTCAACATTAGAGCATTTGAACAAGTAACAATCACAGCAAAATCTGCTTGGATTTATAAAATGTATATTGATAGAATTTACTTCAATTTCTATTCAAACAAAACAACGGATTCAGAAATGATTATCAAACTTACAATGACAAACCTTGTTAATGAAGAAAATATTGGTAATTCAAATTCAATTGAAACCATTGAACTCAACTTCCCATTTATCGCAAAAGCAGGTGGCTCAGTTCTTTGTATTTTTGACATAGAAAAAACCGTTGCAACTGCAACTGGTTCAAAAATAACAATTGATATTTATGAATCACTTAATAATGATTTAATTGCAAGTGAATTCAAATGGACAATTTATGGACTAGAAATTTACGGAGAACATAGAACATATTCTCAAACAAACAAAACCGCCTAAATTTAGGTGGTTTTTTATTTTAAATAAATCAAAAAAAAGTGGCTTTTCGCCACTTTTTATTTTTTCTTTTCAATAATCTTTTTGCCACCCATATAAGGTCTTAAAGCTTCAGGAACAGTCACTGTGCCGTCTTCATTATAGTTGTTTTCAAGAAGAGCTATAAG